>NZ_LZIE01000019.1:0-78395 GCF_001667155.1 Mycobacterium sp. 852002-53434_SCH5985345 | reverse complement strand
CCCGCGCAGGTGAATCCGGTGAAGCCGCTGCCAACGATCACTATCGAGGTCACCAATCCCCCTCTACGACGGGGGGCCCGGCGGGTCGGGGGCCACCCGTCGTGGTTTCACTGGAACAACCACAGCGAGGGCCCCCAAAAATGTTTAATAGCAACGCAATACGTGCATGCGGGGCCGGTGCGCAGCAAGCCTTCCTCACCAACATCGCGAACTCGTTGATCGACAGCGAGCATCCGCTCAAACGCCGGTGCCGCTAAAGCGGCGTTTCGGGGGCCGCGAGACGGGTATGCGCTTCCCACATGAAGGCTGTCACGTGGCACGGCAAGCGCGACGTGCGGGTGGAGTCGGTGCCCGACCCGAAGATCGAGCAACCCACCGACGCCATCATCGAAGTCACGTCGACCAATATCTGCGGGTCCGACCTGCACCTCTATGAGATCCTCGGGGCCTTCATGAAGCCCGGGGACATCCTTGGACACGAACCCATGGGAATCGTGCGCGAGGTCGGGGGTGAAACGGGTGACCTGCGGGTCGGGGACCGGGTCGTCATCCCCTTCCAAATCTCTTGCGGCACTTGCTACATGTGCGACAAGCAGCTCTACACCCAATGCGAAACCACGCAGGTGCGTGATCAGGGCATGGGGGCCGCGCTGTTCGGCTACTCGGAGCTCTACGGCGAGGTCCCCGGTGGCCAGGCCGAGCTGTTGCGCGTCCCGCAGGCGCAGTTCACCCACATCAAAGTCCCTGTCGGGCCGCCGGATTCGCGGTTCGTCTACCTGTCCGACGTGCTGCCGACGGCCTGGCAGGCGGTGGCCTACGCCGACATCCCGGACGGCGGCACGGTCACCGTGCTCGGCTTGGGCCCGATCGGCGACATGGCCGCGCGCATCGCCGATCACCTCGGCTATCGGGTGATCGCCGTGGACCTGGTGGCCGAACGCCTCGGACGTGCCGCGCAGCGCGGCATCCACACCATCGACTTGGGCCGGCTCGACTCGCCACTCGGGGAGGCGATCCGGGACCTGACCGACGGGCGAGGCTCCGACTCGGTCATCGATGCGGTGGGCATGGAAGCGCACGGTTCACCGGCGGCCAAACTGGCCCAGCAAGCCACCGGCATGTTGCCCGACTTCATTGGCAAGCGGCTGATGCAGACCGCCGGTGTGGACCGGCTCAGTGCCCTGTACTCCGCTATCGACATCGTGCGCCGCGGCGGCACGATATCGCTGATCGGCGTGTACGGCGGGATGGCCGACCCGCTGCCGATGCTCACTTTGTTCGACAAGCAGGTGACCCTGCGGATGGGCCAGGCGAACGTGAAGCGGTGGGTGGACGACATCATGCCGCTGCTCACCGACGACGACCCGCTCGGCGTCGACACCTTCGCGTCGCACGTGCTGCCCCTCGACCAGGCCCCGCACGCCTACGACATTTTCCAGAAGAAGCAGGACGGGGCGGTGAAGGTCGTGTTACGGCCTTGAAAATCGTTTAGCCGCAAGGCCTTCCGGCCCACCGTTTGGGGGAGTCCCCGGTAGGGTATTGATTGCGCCATGACATCCGCAGAAGCCTCCGCCCCCACGCCCACCGGAGAGGTGTGGCCGGGCCGCGCCTACCCCCTTGGCGCCACCTACGACGGGGCAGGCACCAATTTCGCCGTCTTCAGCGAAGTGGCCGAGCGGGTGGAGCTGTGCCTGTTCGACGCCGACGGCACCGAGAGCCGGGTCCCGCTGCCCGAGGTCGACGGCTACATCTGGCACGCCTACATCCCCAACATCGAACCCGGCCAACGCTACGGCTACCGCGTGCACGGCCCGTACGACCCGCAGAACGGCCTGCGGTGCAACCCGAACAAGCTGCTGGTGGACCCGTATTCGAAGGCCATCGACGGGTCGTTCGAGTGGAACCAGGCCCTGTTCAGCTATAACTTCGGCGACCCCGAGAGCCGCAACGACGACGACTCGGCCACGTTCATGCCCAAGTCGGTGGTGATCAGCCCCTACTTCGACTGGGGCAACGACCGGCCGCCAGACCACCAATACGCCGACACGGTCATCTACGAGGCGCACGTCAAGGGCCTGACGCAGACCCACCCCGACATCCCCGAGCAGCTGCGCGGCACCTACGCGGGCGTCGCGCACCCGGTGATCATCGACCACCTCAAGGACCTCGGCGTCACGGCCATCGAGCTGATGCCGGTGCACCACTTCGCCAACGACTCCACCCTGGTGGACAAGGGCCTGTCGAACTACTGGGGGTACAACACGATCGGGTTCTTCGCGCCCGATTTCAAGTACTCCAGTTCGACGTCGCCGGGCGGTCAGGTGCAGGAGTTCAAGGCCATGGTCCGCGCCCTGCACGAGGCCGGCATCGAGGTCATCCTCGACGTCGTCTACAACCACACGGCCGAGGGCAACCACATGGGCCCGACGCTGTCCATGCGCGGCATCGACAACGCCGCGTACTACCGGCTGGTCGACGACGACAAGCGCTACTACATGGACTACACCGGGACGGGCAACAGCCTCAACGTCGGGCACCCGCACGCCCTGCAGCTGATCATGGACTCGTTGCGCTACTGGGTGACCGAGATGCACGTCGACGGCTTCCGCTTCGACCTCGCCTCGACGCTGGCCCGCGAGTTCTACGACGTGGACCGGCTGGCCACGTTCTTCGAACTGGTGCAACAGGATCCGACGGTTAGCCAGGTCAAGCTGATCGCCGAGCCGTGGGACGTCGGCCCGGGCGGTTACCAGGTCGGCAATTTCCCGCCGCAGTGGACCGAATGGAACGGCAAATACCGCGACGCGGTCCGGGACTTCTGGCGCGGCGAGCCGTCGACCCTCGACGAGTTCGCCTACCGGCTGTCCGGGTCGGCCGACCTGTACGAGCACACCGCGCGCCGGCCGGTGGCCTCGATCAACTTCGTCATCGCCCACGACGGGTTCACGCTGCGAGACCTGGTGTCCTACAACGAGAAACACAACGAGGCAAACGGCGAGGACAACAACGACGGCGAAAGCCACAACCGGTCCTGGAACTGCGGCGCGGAGGGGCCCACCGACGACCCGGGCGTCAACGCGCTGCGCGCCCGCCAACAGCGCAACTTCCTCACCACGCTGCTGCTGTCGCAGGGGGTGCCGATGATCTGTCACGGCGACGAGCTGGGCCGCACGCAGAACGGCAACAACAACGGCTACTGCCAGGACAACGAGCTCACCTGGATCGACTGGTCCAAGGCCGATAACGGCCTGCTGGAATTCACCCGCGTGGTGTCGGCCCTACGCGCCAACCATCCGGTCTTCCGGCGGCGCCGGTTCTTCTCCGGCAAGCCGCTGGGCCGCCGCGGCCAGGACGGGTTGCCCGACATCGCCTGGTTCACCCCCGAGGGCGCCGAGATGACCGAGGAGGACTGGGGCGCCGGATTCGCGAAGTCCGTCGCGGTGTTCCTCAACGGGCACGGCATCCCGGACCGCGACGCGCGGGGGCAGCGGGTGTTCGACGACTCGTTCCTGCTCTGCTTCAACGCCCATTACGAGCCGATCGAGTTCACCCTGCCGCCAAAGGAATTCGGCGCCGCCTGGCAACTCGTGGTGTTCACCGGCCCGGAGGAGGAGACGCCCGCGGAGGAGGTGCCCGGGGGAGGGACGCTCACCGTGGACGCGCATACCGCCGTGGTGTTGCAAGCCCCCGACGGAGGCTGACGCGCATCGGTGACCTTCGCCGCGAGAGTGGTGACCTTTTGCCCCCAGACATCGGTTTCCTACTCCCGCACACTGTCGGTTGCGCCGCCGCGGGGGAAGGAAGGGGCAGCCGATGGAGAGGCCCAGCCCCGACGCGTGCCTGAACGACGTGGCCTGGTGCAGACGGATCGCCTTGGCGGTGGTGTTTGTCATCGCGACGCTGTCCTGGCTGGGTTGGGCGACCGGCGTCGACCGGCTGACCCGGATCAATGCGACCTGGCCGCAGATGATGCCGTGGACCGCGTTGTGGCTGGCGGCGCTGGGCACGGCGATCCTGGCCCAGTCGGGCCGCCCGTCGAGGGGACGAGTGTGGGCCGGCCGTGGCCTCGCCATGCTGGTGGGCGCGCTTGCCGGCGTGACCCTCTTGGAGTACGCCACCGGCGGTCCATCGACCGCCCTGGACCTGACGTGGTTCGGGGACGCGGTTCGCACGTCGCAACAGACCTGGCCCGGGCGTCCCAGCGCGCAGACGGCGGCGTCGGTCCTGCCCCTGGCGGCCGCCGTCGCCCTGATCCGCGTCGATCGGGGGACGCGTTTGGCCTGGCTCGCATGCATGGCGGCCGGCGGGGCCACCCCGTTCGTCACGGTCGGGGCCTACATGTTCGGCGCTTTGGCGCTGGTGGGCTTCTCGCCTTCGACCGGCCAGGCGTTCATGACGGCCGTGGCTCTGCTGCTGCTTGCCGCCGCGACGTCGCTGGCGCGCCCCGACCGGTCTCCGGTCGCCTGGCTGCTCGCCCGACCGGACCGGAAGTCACTTCTTCGGTTGGTGGGCATCCTCGCCGGCTTTCCGGTCGTCGTCGCGCTGTCGAGGCCGTTCTTTCTGCGGCTCGGTCTGGGCCAGCAGGCGGAATGGACCTTCTCGGTACTGCTCGGCACCGCCATCGTCGGGGCGATCACGTTCTTCTTCATCCAGCGCGAGCAGAAGCTGTTGATCGAGCAGGAGCTGGTCAGTAAGGAACGCGCCGACGCCGAGATGCGCTATCGTATCCTCGCCGACAACGCGGTCGACATCATCGTGCACCTGCGCGGCGCTGAGGTTGTGTGGATCTCGCCGTCCGTGGAGGCGGCGTTGGGCCGGTCGCCGCAGGGTTGGACCGGCTCGGATTTCGACCGCCACATCCACCCGCGCGACCTCGAGGCGGTCATCAGTGCGCTGGGAAAGGTCACCGCAGGCGAATCGGTCCTGCACCGGTTTCGCGTGCGCTCCGCCGACGGCAATTACCACTGGGTCGAGGGGCACGGGAAGCCGTACGTCGACGCCGAGGGCAACACCGATGGCCTGATCGCCGCGGTGCGCATCATCGACGAGCAGGTGGAGGCGGAGCGGCGGCTGGAACGGATGGCACGGTTCGACACCCTTACCGGGCTGGTGAACCGGGCCGAGGCCATCAGCCGATTCGAGGCCGCGATGCAGAAGCCGCGGCCGCTCGGATCGTATGTCGGGGTGTTGTTCTGCGACGTCGACCGCTTCAAGCAAATCAACGACACCTGGGGCCACGGCGTGGGCGACTGTGTGCTGGCAACCCTTGCCGCAAGGATCCGTGGAAGCGTGCGCGGGGGTGACACGGTGGGCCGGATGGGGGGCGACGAGATACTCGTCCTGCTGCCCGACATCCACAGCGTCGACGAGCTCGCCCAGATCGCCGAGAAGATTCGCCGTCGTGCCGCCGAACCCATTGATGTATCCGGGAAGTGGTTATCTGCGACGCTGAGCATCGGCGCCACGCTCGCCATGCCCGGCGAGTCCGTCGACCTGATCACCGCCCGGGCGGACGCGGCCATGTATCGGGCCAAGCTCGGGGACCGGAACACCGTCGTTCGCAACTAAGTAGCCGAGCCCTCGCCCTCCGACGGGTGATATCCGGTAGGTTTTTGCCGACGGCAGCTCGTTACAAGAGAGGGCAAATATGTCAAGGACAGTGGTGGTGGGCGCCTCGAGCGGACTCGGTCGCTGCATCGGCGTCGGCCTCGCCCAGCGCGGCGACCAGGTCGCGCTGCTGGCCCGGCGCCGCGAGCGCATCGAGGCGGCGGCCAAGGACGCCGGCCCGGGCGCGATCGCCATCGAATGCGACGTCACGGACGAGGCGTCGTGCCGGTCCGCGATCGCCGCCGCCGCCGACGCCCTGGGTGGCATCGACAACATCGTCTACACCCCCGCCGTCGGTCCATTGGTCCGGATGGTGGACACGGACGCCGCGACCTGGCGGCGCATCTTCGACACCAACGTCATCGGCGCGGCGCTGGTGACGGCTGCGGCGGTGCCGCACTTGACGGTCTCCGCGGGCAAAGCGGTCTACCTGTCCTCCGACGCGGGCACGTTCGGGCCGCCGTGGCCGGGCCTGGGTGCGTACGGGGTCAGCAAGGCGGCCCTCGAGCGCATGGTCGACGCATGGCGGGCCGAACACCCCGACATCGGCTTCACCACCTTCATCGTGGGGGAATGCCCGGGTGGCGAGGGCGATGCGGCCACGGGTATGAACATCGGCTGGGACATGGACCTCGCCATGAAGGCCGTGCCGCTGTGGGCGTCCCGCGGATGCATGCCCGGCAAGCTGATGCCGGTCGAGGACCTCGTCGACGTGGTGCACACGATCCTGCGGACGAACGCCGCGACCTCGATGCCAGTGGTGGTGGCCAGGGGTGCGCCCGCCAGCCCCGCCGCGTTCGCGGATTCCGCGCAGTCCTAGCAGCGCGGCGGAGCCGGGCGCGGCGGGTCGGCGCCGTCGCTCTAGCGGCCCAGCTTCTCGCGGACCAGGTCGGTCAGGAAGCGGCCGGCCGAGGTCGGCCGGAAGGCGCGGGCCGCCCCGGTGAGCGCCTCGCGCGCATCCGGGGGCAGCTCGATGTCAGCGGCGGCGACGTTGAACTCAAGCTGCTCGACGCTGGACGCGCCGGGGATGGCGACCACGCCCGGATAACTGATCAGCCAGGCCAGCGCCACCTGAGCCGGCTTGGCGCCGACCGTGGTCGCGACGTCGCGCAGCGTCTGCAGCAGCGGCTCGACGCGGCGCAGGTTCTCGGTGCCGAACAGCGAGTTCAGCGCCCGAATGCCGCCGGGACGGTTGTCCAGGCCGTATTTCCCGCCCAGCAGGCCCTGTTCGAGCGGGCTGTAGGCAATCACGATGCGGTTCTCCCGCTCCGCGAAGGGCACCAGGTCCTCCAGCGCCCCGGCGTGTGCCAGCGAGAAGTGCACCTGATTGCTCACGACCGGCCGGCCGAGCGCCGCGTCGGCCTTCCGCCACCGCTCGAGCGAGTAGTTGGAGACGCCGACCGCGCCGATCTTGCCGCTGTCGAGCAGGTCTCGCATTCCCGGCATGATCACCGTGTCGGGCACCAACGGGTTGGACTGGTGGATCTGATACAGCGGGATGCGATCCAGCCCCAGCCGCCGCGCGCTGGCGCGCTCGCGCTGCTTGATCACGGCGGGGAAGGGCGCGACCGGCATGATCTTGCTGGCCACCGCGACGTCGGCGCGCTCGTCGCCGAGCGCCTCGCCGAGGATCCGCTCGCTCTTGCCCAGCCCGTACACCTCGGCGGTGTCGAACAGCGTCACCCCCAGGGCGCGGGCGCGGCGCACGATGTCACGCGCGGCGCCCGAGGCATAACCCTCGCCGTAGCCCCACTCGCGTGACCCGAACTGCCAGGTGCCCAAACCGATTCGGCTGACCCGGCCCACTCCGTCGACGTCGAGATACTTCATGTGCCCACCCTAGCCAGGGACCTTGCCCAGCACGTAGTTGGCGATGCCCACCCCGGCCAGCCGCGGTTGGCCGCTGTCCGTCGTGCCGCTGCAGGACACCATCAGGTCGACGATGACGTTGGCCTTGGCCGCGATCGCCCGGGCCGAGCGGATCTGCAGGCCCCTGGGCGCGAGGTCCACCGTGGTGATGCCGTTGGGGGCGTCGGCGGGCTCGCCCACCGCAAATGGGAGAGCCTCCCCGTTGGCCGGTGTCAGCGTCACGGTCAAGCCGCCGCATCGGCGCCATCCCGACAGCAACGCCTCGAGCTGCGCTTGGGCCGCCGCCGGGTCGTGGAAGGCCACCACGGCCTCGATGACCTGAGTCGACTTGAGAAAGCTGCGCGAGTCCCGGAACTCCGCCGCGCGGTAGCCCGTGACGCCGGCGCCGCTATAGGCGTCCGGCGTGCCGGGGGCGACGCTGCCCCAACATTCCGGCCGGTCGATCGCCCCTTCTGCGCTGGAGCGACCCATGTTGTCCCACGTCTGGCCCGCCTCGATGTTCTCGTCGGTGGTGAGGCTCTTCAGGGCGTCGGCGCCCGGCAGGAGCGCGGCCAGGGCGTCGGGCGCGACCGGTCCCGGCGGCGCCGGGGCCGCCGCGCTGGTGGGGGTGGTAGCCGGCGCCGCGGTCTGGGTGGACGGGGCGCCGCCCAGCGTGGCCCACGCGATCAGCGCGACCACCGTGACGGCGATGAACGCATACGACAGCGCCAGCCCCGCGCGGGCGCGGTCGCGGCCGAGCTCGCCGGTGCGGCGGATCTGCGCCAGCCCGGCGTGTCCCAGGATCGCTCCGACGGGCGCGAACACGAACGCGAACACCAGCGACAACGTCGCCAGCACGTTGACGGGCGGGCGGTACGGCGGTGGGGGTGGCGGCTTGAAGACCGGCGGCTCGACTGGGGCGGGCGGGACCCGGCCAAGCGGGTCGTACGTATAGGGGTTCTGCCAATACGAATCCTGCGGGTCGGTCACGCCAGCGCCTCCTTACCGGCCGCACCTGCCCGCAATGTAGCCGACGATCCGGCGGAGCGTCATAGCCGCGGCTTGGCGACGCTGACCACATAGGGCGCGTCGGCCAAGGTCAGGTACACCCGATGCGGGCCGATCGCGATGCCCGACAGCGGCGCCGTCTGGGCCGCCTGCGGCAGTCCCGACCGGTAGCCGATGACGCGGATGACCGGGATCGTGCGCGACGGGAAGCCCGTGAAGCTGGCCGTCTCGAGCACTACCACCTCGTGGTCCGTGGCGGCGTAGACCCTGGTGTCGTCGGTGCCCAGTTCGCGGATCGGGGACGGCAGCCGGGTGCTGGCCAGCACCGTCAAGCCCTCGCCGCCGCGGCGCGAATCCACGGCGTACAGCGTGCTGTCGTCGCGGCCGGCCACGTAGCTGCGCGTCACCGCGGCGCCGTCACCCGCCGACACGGCGACGTTCATCCGCAGCGAGCCGCGCTCCTCGGCGGGCGACGAAGACCCCTGGTAATGCCGGATTCCCGACGGCGCGTACACGTGGTAATCGATCTCGCGGCCGCGGTTCGCGCCGTCGATGGTGTCCGCGCGATCACCGGCGATCGGGGCGGTGGGCAGCTTCCGGAAGCCGTACTGGTCGACCGGTGTCACCGACGTGCCGTCCGACGACAGCGCCAGCAGCGTCCGCATCCCGGCATCCTCGGACAGATACGCCGGGGCGGGTCCCGCGTCGAAATCGCCGACCTGGCGCAGACTTTCGAGGTCAACCTCGGCGACCCTGCCGCGCTCCGGCTGCGGCACGAACACGATCCGGTCGTCCTTCTGGCTGATTTGCAGATTGCGCCCGACCGCCATGGGCTCCGACAACCGCGTCCTGGCCTCACCCGGGCGATCGCCGGCGGTGACTTCGGCGAGCCGATGATCGCCGGTGAGCCCGACGAGGGCGTGCGCCCGATACGACCACACCGGATCGCGCAACGGCGCGGCGACCGACCAGAGCGCGACGTCGGGCTCGCCTTCCAGCGCCGCCCCCGGCGCCGCGCAGCCGGCCGTCACGACCAGTGCGCCGAGGATCGCCGCCCGACCGCGGATACCGGTGGCCACAAGCGTTCTCCCTTATTTCGCGACTGGTGAGGAACTACCCACTGGTGCGCGGGTGTACCCGTTTGGTGCCGGATTTCGTCGGGTAGCCGAAAAGAGGCGCGCAACAGCCCGCGCACCAAGCCGAGATGGGAAGGACACCATGGCTCAGAACGCCATCAAGTCGCCCACCGATGTGGTCGACTTTCTCGTCAGTCAACACCAGCAGATCAAGTCGTTGTTCGCAGAAACACTGGCGGCGTCCGGGAAAGAACGCGAAAAGGCGTTCGTCGAACTCCGGCGATTGTTGGCCGTCCACGAAACGGCCGAAGAGGAGATCGTGCACCCCCGGGCCAAGCGGAAGCTCTCCGACGGTGCCGCGGTGGTCGACGAGCGACTGCACGAAGAGCATGAGGCCAAGACGGTCCTGCAGAAGCTGGAGAAGCTCGACGTGGACAGCGCGGAGTTCACCCAGCTGCTGACGCAACTGCGCGACGCGGTCATCGAGCACGCCGAGCACGAGGAGCACGACGAGTTCTCCAAGCTGGGCCAGGAATTGAGCGGCGATGAGCTCGAACGGATGGGCCGCGCGGCCAAGCTCGCGGAGGCGATCGCGCCGACCCGACCGCACGCCGGCGTCGAGTCGCAGACGGCCAACCTGGCCGCCGGACCGTTCGCGGCGATGTTGGACCGAGCCCGCGACGCCATAGTCGGCAAGGGCTAGCACCGGCTCACGGGGTGCCCCACTCGAGGGGGAGTGGGGCACCCCGGCCCCGGCCGAAGGGGACACCATGACCGCGACCAAGGCGCCGGGCGCCGACCGCTATCTACCCGAGGAGCGGGAACTGGATTCGCTGCGAGCGGCGGCCGAATGTTGTCGCGGCTGCCCGCTTTTCGCCGATGCCACCCAAACGGTGTTCGGCAACGGCAACGCGGGAGCGCCCATCATGTTGGTGGGTGAGCAGCCGGGCGACCAGGAGGACCTCGCGGGCGAGCCGTTCGTCGGCCCGGCCGGGCGACTGCTCGACCGGGCCCTCGAAGATGCCGGCATCGATCCGGGGGTGGCTTATGTGACGAACGCGGTCAAACATTTCAAGTTCACCCGCAAGGGCGGCAAACGACGGATCCACCAAAAGCCCGGCCGCACCGAGGTGGTCGCCTGCCGCCCCTGGCTCATCGCCGAGATCGAGGCCGTGCGACCGCAGGTCATCGTGTGCCTCGGCGCGACCGCCGCGCAATCCCTGCTGGGGGCCGACTTTCGCGTGTCCGCCCAGCGGGGCCGGCAAGTGCGGCTGCCCGCGTCCATCGTCGATGTGGAGCCGGAGCCGACCGTGGTGGCGACGGTGCATCCGTCGGCGGTGTTGCGCGACCGCAGCGATCGACACGACGAGGCCTACGGGCTCTTCGTCGACGACCTGCGCAACGCGCGAGCCGGAGTCGTACGCTGACCGGGCGTCGGCTCATCCCTTCTTGTGCGGCATGAACTCCTGCGCCTTGGTTTTCAGGCCGACCTTGACGAAGCCAACGCGGTCCTCGTCGCCGGAAAGCACCGCCGTGGTGGCCGCCTTGAACTGATCCCAGGTGGCGTGCGGCGGGATGGGCGGCATGTCGGGGTCGGTGAAGACGTCCAGCACGGTGGGACGGTCGGCCGACAACGCGTTGCCCCACGCGCCCTCGAGCTGGTCCGGGTCCTTGACGGCCATTGCGTTCAGGCCCAGGCCGGCCGCGAACGCGGCGAAGTCGACATCCGGAAGCGCTTGGGATTCATGGAATTTCGGTGAGCCCGCCATGGCGCGCATCTCCCACGTGACCTGGTTCAGGTCGTTGTTGTGCAGGATCGCGACGATCAGCCGGGGATCCTCCCACTCCTGCCAGTACCGCTTGATGGTGATCAGCTCGGCCATGCCGTTCATCTGCATGGCGCCGTCGCCGACGAACGCGATGACGGGCCGGCGCGGGTGGCCGAATTTGGCACCGATCGCGTACGGCACACCCGGTCCCATGGTGGCAAGGGTGCCGGACAGCGAACCCCGCATGTTGCCGCGGAAGCGCAGATTGCGCGCATACCAGTTGGCCGCCGATCCGGAGTCGGCCGTCACGATGGCGTCGTCGGGCAGCTTGGGGGAGAGCTCGGAGTACAGGCGCATTGGGTTGATGGGGTCGGCGCTGACGTGCGCTTCCTTGTCCATCGTCTCCCACCAGCGCGCCACATTCTTCTCGATCTCTTTCCGCCAGGATCGGTCTTCTTCGCGGCGCAGGTGCGGAATCAGGGCCCGCAGCGCGGTCTTGGCGTCGGCGACCAGGTTGACCTCGTACGGGTAGCGCATCCCGATGAGCCGGCCGTCGACGTCGATCTGCACCGCGCGGGCCTGCCCGAAATCGGGCAGGAACTGCGTGTAGGGGAAGCTGGATCCCACCGTGAGCAGCGTGTCGCAGTCGCGCATCAGCTCGTAGCTCGGCCGCGTCCCCAGCAGGCCGATAGAGCCGGTGACCCAAGGCAATTCGTCCGACAGCACGTCCTTGCCCAGCAGCGCTTTGGCGGCGCCGGCCCCGAGGAGGTCGGCGACCTGGGCCAGCTCTTCGTGCGCCCCGCGCGCACCGGTGCCCGCCAGGATGGCCACCTTCTTGCCCGCATTGAGGATCTCGGCCGCGCGCGCGATGGCCCCGTCATCCGGGGCGATCTCGGGGTATTCGATGCCCAGGCTGGAGGGCACCATCTTGAACGCGTGCTCGGGAGGCGAATACGGCAATTCCTGCACGTCGCTGGGGATGATCAACGCCGTGGGCGCGCGCTGAGTCATCGCGATGCGGATCGCGCGGTCCAGTACATTGGGCAATTGCTCTGGGACGGTGACCATTTGGACGTAGTCGCTGGCGACGTCCTTGAACAGATTCAGCAGGTCGACCTCCTGCTGGTAGTTGCCGCCCATGGCGCTGCGATTGGTCTGCCCGACGATGGCCACCACCGGAACGTGGTCCAGTTTGGCGTCGTAGAGGCCGTTGAGCAGATGGATCGCTCCCGGCCCCGAAGTGGCCACGCACACACCGAGCCGGCCGGTGAATTTCGCGTAGCCGACCGCCTCGAAGGCGCTCATCTCCTCGTGGCGCGACTGGATGAACTTCGGCTTGTTGTCTGCGCGACCCCACGCGGCGAGCAGCCCGTTGATGCCGTCACCGGGATAGCCGAACACGTGCTCGACGCCCCATGCCCGCAATCGCTCCAATAGGTAGTCCGAGACCTCTTGCTTGGCCATTGATGTCCCTCCTAGACAGACGGTTCGAATGAGATTCGCTAGGTACGCCGGGCAGCCGCAGGAGTCACGGTGGCGCGTGTTTGCTGCGATGGCCCGCGGCCGTCTGTTTCGACCGCAACCTGGCGTGAATGAGCCGCCAGGGCACTTCCCACAGCCATTGGTGTTACCCGCAATCACCGTGGTTATTCGGTCCGCGGCCGTCGCGCGGAGATTCTCAGCGGATTGCCAGGCAACCGTGTCCGCGGCGATGAATTTCGGTTTCGGCCCGAAGGATACGGCCCGCCACGAGGTGCCGAGAGCTCACGCGCTCTTGGGCAGGACGGACAACTCGGACGCGCTGTGGCCCTTGGCCACCCGCCGGATCAACATCCGGGTGGCCTTGTCGAGGATCTCCTGGGCGGAGTCGGGATCCCGGGCGCGTTCGGCGCGCCGCGTCGCGGCGGCGATCGTGAGCCCCTGCTCGTAGCCGGTCACGACGCGTGGGTCGACGTAGGAACCGCGGGCCACCGCCGGGGTATTGCCCAGCTCCTCGGCGACCTCCTTCATGACGGCGGATTCCACGCGTTTGGCCACCCGGCGGGAAACGGCCGGGTCGGCGTCGGCGAACGCTGTGGCGGCCAACACCGTCCCGTGCCAGGTCCGCAGGTCCTTCACGGTGTATTCGTTACCGACGAGCTCCTTGAACCGGGCGTTGAGGTCGTCGGATCGCACGTCTATCCAGCCGGATGCGTTGCGGCACACCAGCAGCCGCTCTGTACGGTTGGGCCGGCGCATCAACGCGCGCACCGCCCTGACCACTTCGGGGTCCTCGATCTCCACGGTGCGCCGCACGCCGCTCTTGGCGGGAAAGTCGAATTCGACCGCGTCGCGCCGGACCGCCACGTGATCGCACTGCAGGGTCGCCAGGCCGTACGACTCGTGCTCTTCGGCATATTGCTCCCCGCCGGCGCGGAAGTACCCGCGATCCAGCAGGCGCAATGCCAGCGCCAGCACCCGTTTGCGGGTCAAACCGCTGCGCGTCAGGTCTTTCGCGATGGCGGCGCGCCACTGCGGTAACCGGGTGGACAGTTCCAGGACGCGGTCGAACTTCTCCTCGGCGCGCTCCTGCTGCCATGCGGTGTGGTACAGGTACTGCCGGCGGCCGGCGGCGTCGACGCCGACGGCCTGAATGTGCCCGTTGGGATGCGGCGAGATCCACACGTTTTTCCAGGCCGGCGGAATGACCAACTCTTTGATTCGCTGCAGGGTTTCGGGGTCCGACAGGAGTTCGCCGTCGGGCCCGTAATACGCGAAGCCCTTGCCCCGACGCTTGCGCGCGATGCCCGGCTTGCTCAGAACGCTGCGACGCAGCCGCATCATGTCCCTCCAGTTACGTTCGCTGACTGGACAATTACCCGCCGCGGCTGCCGTTCACACGCGTTGCAAAGAAGCGACCCGCCACAGCGTCGTGGCGGGTCGGTTCTGTATCGCAGCGGAATCAGCCGGCCATGAACTCCTGGTAGGCCGATTCCAGGGTCGGTGGCAGCGCCTTGACGTTGCACTGCCGTTCGGTGTCGCCGATCGGCGACAGGATGCCACGCAGGTCGTAGTACTCCTGCGGATGGGCCGTGAAGTAGCCCCGCAGGTTCGACTCGGCCTCGGGACGCGGCTGGCCGTAGGCGGCGGTGACCACCTGGTTGGCGCCTGGGTGCGCGGCCAGGTATTGCTCAGCCGAGCCCTGCACGGACGAAACCGTGGCGTTGACACCGCCGGGGCTGCAGTCGGGCGCCGCGGCCGCCGACGGGGCGCCGACGAGACCCAGAGTGATTCCCCCGAGCAGGCAGCCGGCACTGATGCCGGCCAGACGCCGGCGCGCGACAATACTGCTGATTTTCATGATTTTGTGTCCTTCAGAATTGCGAATTGACTTCTTCGACCGAGGCTCCCGATCCTCGAAATCCAAAGTAGCGGAAGTGGAAAGTGGCCGTTTTCGCTCGCGACGAACGGAAGGAACATAAACTGACCGATACCGCCACGGAACGCCCCCGTTCACTAAGCGAACGATCAAATCCGCTCGGGAAGGCTGAGAATTCTTACGGAAGACTGGGCGGTTCTTAAGCAACCGCAAGAAAGATCGTGACGCAATCGTGACCCTGAATTCGCCGACGCTCAGACCCGGGAGAAGTCCGGCCTGTGTACCGACGCGTGCGCGTCGCCGCCACCGTCCTTCGCGTGACCGTTGGTGCTCGCCGGTGGTAGCGAGCTCAGCCAGGACTCCACGCCGGGGCCGATGACCACCGCACGTTCGCCGGCCAGCAGCGCTCCCGTGGCGAGCGCGGGCACACGAGGCTGCACCGCCCGGACCGTACGGCTGTCGCCTTGCCGGGCAAGAACTTTCGTGGTCAGTTCGGGCAGCCGGATGGTGTCCGGACCGGTGATGGTGCGCGGCGTGTGCGTCTGGCCGAGGGCGGCCTCGACGAGTACGTCGGCGACGCTGTCGGCGGCGATGGGCTGGACCAACCAGTCCTCGACGATCACCTCGTCCCCATCACAATTCACCGGCCCCGCGGGGCCGGTGGCGGATTCGTACCACGGGGTGGACTTCACGACCGTGGTCGGGACGGGACCGTCGAGCAGGATCCCTTTGGCCGCCCGTTTTGCCTCGAAGTATCCGAGCCCGTCGAACACCGCATCGTCGATGCCGGCCATCGTCGACACCACCAGACGCTGGACGCCCCGGGCTGCGCACACCCCCATGACGTTGCGGGCGGCGGTGGCCAACGTCTGGGCGAAGTTGGGCTGCCCGTCGTCGGCCGCGGGGTTGGACACGTCGATCGCGACGTCGACGCCATCGAGCGCGCGATACAGGCTCTCGCCGTCGAGCAGGTCGACGCCGTGTGCGCGGGAAACCTCGACGACCGCGACGTCGCGGGCCTTGAGCCTGGCGACGACGCGGGATCCGGCCGTGCCCGTCGCTCCGATCACGGCGATGGTGGTCAGACGCCTCACCCCTTTCGTCCGTCGCGCTCATTACTACCCAGCCGATCGCGGTTTAAACCATCCAATTCCGCGGCGCCCCGCTTCCCGTGATCGCGCGCACATGGTCCAGGGCGTTTGACGAGTCGGCCGACGGGAACGCCGTAGGAGCGAGTTGCACAGTAACCAAAGGGAGGTCGACCCATGGGGGATGACAAGAGCGGACCGCAGGAAGCCGTCACCGGTGCCGTCGAGGGCGTGAAGGGCAAGGTCAAAGAGGTCGGCGGGGCCGTCCTCGGCCGTGACGACGTGGTCAAGGAGGGTCAGGCCCAGCAGGACAAGGCCGACGCTCAGCGCGACGCGGGCAAGAAGGAGGCCGAAGCCGAGTCCGCCCGGGCCGGTGCGGAGGCCGCCGAGGAGCGCCAGAAGAAGAACCAGTAAGTCGTTGGTTCAGGGGTCCGGTCCCGGTTCGGGGCCGGACCCCTTTTTGCGCCCGGGACCGGCGGTGTTTCAAACCGCCGCGCCGGGTTATTCCTGGCTAGGGCCGCCGGCCGGTGGGTGAGCGAGGTGCGAGATGGGTTTGAGCGACCGGGTCTGCAGCGTTGTCGCGTTTCTGCGCGCGGGCTACCCGCGCGGCGCGCCCGCGCTCGGTTACGCACCGCTGCTGGCGCTGCTGCCGCGGCGGGTGTCCGACGACGAGGTCACGACCATCGCGAGGAAGCTGCTTGTCGCCGACCGTCGTTCGATCACCAATGTCGATGTCGGAGTGGAAATCACCAGGGTCACCGACGAGCTGCCCTCGATGAGTGAGATCGAGCGTGTCCGGCGCCGGCTGAGCGCCACGGGCCGGGCCGGCCACCACCACGCCTGAGCGCTGCGCCACTCACGCGTGTTCGAGGTCGACCAGCAGCGGCCGATGGTCGGAAATCCCCATCGGCTCGGCCTCGACAACGCTGCCGCGCAGGCGGCGATCGTCGGTCAGGATGTGATCCAGCTGACGGTCGGGGGCGTCCGCGGGAAATGTCGCGGCTGCGGCCAGCGCCCGCATGCCCGACCAGCGGCGCACGGCCTTGGGTGTCATGTTGAGGTCCCCGGTCAGCAGCCGCGGGCCCGGGAAGCCGCGCAGGTCGTTTACCAGCCGGCGCAGCTGACGCCGATTCCAGCCCGGCACGAAGGACAGGTGCGTGTTGGCCACCGTCAGCCCGCCCATCGGGGTGTGTAGCTGCGCGATCACCGCCGCCCTGGGCTCTTCGTCGACCACCATCACCCGGTTGGGGCCGGGCAAATACATCGGAAAGCGCATCGGAATGCGGGGTAGCCGCACCACCTGCCAGCTGGCAACCGGGTAGCGCGACAGCAAGGCGATTCCATAGGCCGCGGTGCCGGGCTGCTCTTGACCCGTGGCAGCCATCCACGTCGCCCCGGGGGTGCCGGAGATGGCCGCCACGAAGCGGTGCTCCACGGCCCCCATCGCCTCGGCCGCCACCGCGGTGAGGTCGGCGCGATCGGAGCGCGGCTGGTCACAGTCGACCTCTTGCAGGCTCAGCACGTCCGGGTCGAGGCGCCGCACACAGTCACGCAGCCGCTGAACTTCCACCCCGTCACCGACAGTGCGGCCGTGCAGGATGTTGAAGGTCGCGACGCGCATAGGGTCCCTCCTACCCACTTTCCGGCCCGCGCAGTCACGCGCCCCCGCGCGCTCACCGGAAGACCACCTCACCCACGGTGAGCAGTCGCTGCAGGACGAAGGGCGGCAGTACGGGCGGAGTTTCACCGCGGCCCGGCCGCAGCTGGCTCCGATAGCATTGCGCCGCTTGCCGTTTGCGGTTGATGGCCCAGCCGGGTGCCGGGACCGAGCGGGCGCGGCCCCACGGCACCGCGGGGTCGGCCGGGCTGGCCCAGTGCCACATCCAGACCGGGTATTCCAGAAGCGCGACGCCGGTGCGCGCGCATGCCGCGGCGGCGGCGCGTCCCACGGCTTCGTAGTCGGGATGCCCGTCCCCACGCCAGGTCGCGGCACACCAGGCGCCGGGCCCGGCCGACCGCAAGATGTCCGCGAGGGCGCGGGCGACCCGATCCTCGTGGTTCGCCAGTTCGCCGTCGGGCAATCCCAGGCGCACCGGGGGAGGTGCGCCCAAAACGCCCGTAGCCCTGCGTATTTCGTATCGGCGGGTCGTCGACAGGCGAATCCGGCCGGACCGCGTCGTCCCGGGCTGGGCGGCACCCCCATCGCTGACCGAGACCACCCGGACGTCGACGCCCGATGCGATGAGTTGGGCGATCATCGCGCCCAGGCCCAGGGTCTCGTCGTGCGGGTGGGGTGCCACGACGATCAGGCGCCGGCACTCGGCCAGGTCCAGTGCCGGCAGGGGGCCGCGCTCAAAAGCGGCCAGCCACAACGGCGCCGGGGTGCCGCCATGGGTCAGCGGCTTGGCCACGAACCGGGCACTATTGCTGATCGGCGCGGTTCTCATGGCGCCCTCAGCGTTGGCGGCCGGCGAGCTGCCCGAGCTCGGCGAGATCGCGCTCCGCGTGGCTTTGCCGGATGTAGATGCTCAAGTCAGCGACCCGCTGGGCGTGCCGTCCGTCCTGGCAGAGCGGACCCGGTCCCAGCGCGCGGCCGGTGCGGGTGATGGCTTCGTCGACGGCGTGTTCCACGACCGTGCGGACCCGGCGGGCCAGCAGTTGCGCGGTGCCCGTCCGGTCGAACGGGTCGGTGTCGACATGTGTGGCCGCCACGGCCAGCATCGCGTCGCTGGCTGCCAGTGCGGCGTCGACGGCGCCGAGGTGTGCCAACGAGTATGCGTCGGCGGATTTGCTTCGGGCGCAACGGTATAGGGGATCGGCGACCCTGCGTGCGCCGCCCAGCCAACAGGCCGCCACACCGATGGCGCCGTGCCAGAAGCCGGGCCTGTTCAGATAGTCGCCGGGATCGCCGACGGCGACGGCGTGGGTGTTGGTGAACTGCACCGGTCTGGTGTCGCTACCCGCCATTCCGGCGTTCCACCAGGTGCTGGGCAGCGGCTTGACGCTTGCGTCGGTCACCTGCACGGCGAACAGGCCCGGTGTTCCGTCTTCGAGGCGGGCGGTCACCAGCGCGTGCGTGCAAAACCCCGCACCCGAGCACCACACCTTCGTGCCCGTCAGGGTGAACGCCCCCTTGACGTCGGTGGCCGTCAGCACCGCGTCTGGCGCTTCGGCAGCCCAAACACCCCACAGCTGACCGGATTCCGGGGGTTTACCGCCCAGTTCGTGAAGAATCGCGACGGCGTCGACGTGGGCTTCGGCGACCCGGGCCGCGACGATGTTCTCCTCGGCCAGCGACGCCAGGCGCTGCCAGCGTTCGCCGGTGCGCCCGGAGGCGGGTTGTGGCAGCTCGAGCCGTCCCGACTCGAGCCAGTGCCTGACAAGACCCGCAGTCACACGCAATCACCCGCCGCCGATCTCCCCAGTTGCCTGGGGCGGTGATCGAACCCGTGTGGCGCCTGTTCCTGGGTTCGCGCCGGTGTGCGGAGGCGGAGTTCGGTGTCGCCCCGCTCAGTGTGAGCGGGGACCACGGCGGCGGCATCATAGGCGCGGGGCCAGGCGGTTGACACAACAGACAGGTTTTCCCAAATGACCGCAAGTTAAACGGGCTTACCAACTCTGGCGCCGTGTCCGCGCAGGTTGCACCGGCCCCCGGCGGGGTATGACCTATGCACCATGGCACCTACCGAGACCCACTTGGACGTCCCCGCGTCCAGCACACAGCTGCGGGATGCGCTGCGTTGTGCAGCATCGGCGCTCAAGGAGAACGGCCCTCGATTCGCGTTGGCCGGCAGCTACGCGTTGTGGGCCTACGGCGCGCCCGAACCCACACACGATGTGGATCTGGTGGTGGCCGAGGCCGACGTCGACGACGCCGTGGCCACCCTCAGCGATGCCGGGTTCGCCGTAGAGCGGCCCCCGGAGGATTGGCTCTTCAAGGCGCGCACCGGCGATACGGTCGTCGACGTGCTGCACCGGGTCAACGGCGTGCGGGTGGAAGCCTCAGTCCTGGACTGCGCTGAGCAGCACGATGTGCTGGCCATCAGGATGCCTGTGCTGCCGCCCACGATGGTGCTGACCCAGCAACTACGTTCCCTGGGTGAGCATCATTGCGACTTCGCCAGGCTATTGCCGGCCGTGCGCGCGGTCCGCGAACGGCTGGACTGGGAACGAATCAGGGCGCGCACCGCCGACAACGATTACGCGGTCGCCTTCCTCGTGTTGGTCGACCGGCTCGGCCTCACGGATCAGTGATTCCGCAGCTTTGCTACCAGCTTGTCCTTCGTCAGGCTTGAATAGCCGGACATACCAAGCTCTTTCGCTCGCTTCTTCAGCTGCGGGACGGTCCAGTCCTGATACGACCCAGACTTGCCGCCCTTGCGCCCGACCGAGGACTTGCCCCGCGCGGCAGCCGCATTGGAGATCCGGGCCGCCTTTTCCTTGGAATCGCCCTGCTTGCGCAGGTCCTTGTACAACTTCTCGTTCTTGATCGACGAGTTCGGCATTGTCCATCCTCCTGTTCACGATGAGACATCCTTGGCGTCCTGGTCAGGATGCCCGCCCGGGCGGCAGTGAAAACCCGGGTCGTCTGCGCGCCGTCCCTCGCTGAGGTGGGTTACCTGGCATTGATACGGGTAGTCGAGGGGCAATGATTACAGCGACGAGCGACAGGGGCGACCTGCGCGGTGTGGTAGCTATCGGCGCCTGTGGGTGGCGCTGCGCAGCCTGCAGGAAAAGGCGCGATTGTCGCGCCGAAGAAACCGAACGGGCGCTGAAAGTGCTCAGCGAGAGGTTGTCGGCGAACGCGCAACACGGCGGTGACGACGGTGATTGAGCCGCGCATCCGCATTGACGCCGAGGCGCGGCAGGAGGTGCCGATCCTGGCAGTAGAGGGCGTGCTGGACAGCTCCACGTATCGAACCGTCCGCGACGCCGTCATCAAGGCCGCCCTGGACCAGCCGCGCGCGGTGATCGTCGATGTCGACCGGCTGTCCGTGCCGACGGCCTCGGCCTGGACGGTTTTCACCAGCGCCCGATGGCACGTCAGCATCTGGCCCGACGTCCCGATTTCGCTCGTCTGCGCACAACCGAAGGCGCGGCGGGCGGTCATCGCGGCCGGCGTGTGCCGCTATGTGCCGGTGCATCCCACCCGGGAGTCGGCGCTGGGTGCCGTGAGCAGTCGCTCGTTGCAGCGTCGGCGCCGGGCGCGCACCGAACTCCCGCGCTCGCCCGGCAGCCTCGGCCTTGCCCGCGCCGTCATCACTGATTGGCTCACCGAATGGGGATGCCGCGGGGCGACTCCGGTCGCGTCCACCGTGGCCACCGTCTTCGTCGAAAACGTCCTCGACCACACCGAC
Source organism: Mycobacterium sp. 852002-53434_SCH5985345 (assembly GCF_001667155.1). Lineage (NCBI taxonomy): Bacteria > Bacillati > Actinomycetota > Actinomycetes > Mycobacteriales > Mycobacteriaceae > Mycobacterium > Mycobacterium sp. 852002-53434_SCH5985345. The sequence goes on along the minus strand of NZ_LZIE01000019.1, from coordinate 57,284 downwards.
AGTGCGCCGGTGCTGATCGTCGAAAGTTTCTCCGACGCCGTGACCGTCGCGGTGGAGGATTGCAGCGACCGCCTGCCCGGCCGGCACGAAGACGCCGAGCGCGGAGCCGAGGTCGTGTCCGGCCTGGCGATCGTCTCCGCCCTGTGCCGGACGTGGGGCAGCGCCCCAACGTCGACGGGCAAGACGGTCTGGGCGCTGGTCGGTCGCGAGAATCGCTTCTGACGACCGCGAGTAACGTCCAAGTCCTTCGGCCACGCTCGATGCGACGGGCCTCGGATGGACGACGAATCGGTCGGCAGATCACTCAGCACCGTCGAAAACAGACCACCGCCGCGGCACAGCCGGCCAGCGCTCCCCTTTTATCCAGGCCGCGCCGTGGTTATCCGCCATGCGAAATGGGAACGCGCTAGGTGAAGCGACGCCGTTTTGCCGATATTTGGGCCGGGTACGCCACCACGCCAAAGGCGGCGAAAGGGGGCTTGACGTGAGAATTGCGATGGTCAGCGGCGACGACATCGTCGGCGACGACCCACAGCAACTGTCCGCCGCCCTTTCGGCCCGCGGCCACGACGTCACCGGCTTCGCCCGGCGCAAAGCCCGCCGAGCGACGGGAAACCGCACCGTAGTGGTGACCGTCGGCCCCCGCGAACCAACTTCCTCCTCGGAGGTGCTGCCCTACATCGGCGACTGGGCGTCCGCGCTCACCCGCCAGTGGTCGGCCGAGGCCCCCGACGTGGTGCACGCGTACGGGTGGCTCGGCGGCCTGGCCGCCCAGCTGGCCGCGCGGCGGCTAAAGGTGCCGACCGTCCAGAGCTTTCTGGGTCTGGCCGCCACGTCTGGGCGCGGCGGCGCCGCCGGACCGGGGCCGAACAGCGAACGGATTCGATTCGAACGGCTACTGGCGCACAGCGCGACGTGGGTGACGGGGGAGAGCGCCGACGACGTCGATGCCCTGAGCCGGATGCGTCGCAGCCGGGCCCGGGTTTCCGCTCTGACGAGCGGGGTCGACGTGGAGCGATACAACTCCCGCGGCCCGGCACTGGCCCGGACCGACCTGCATCGCGTCCTCTGCCTCGCGCCAAACCCCATGCCGTGCAACGGCTTCGACATCGCCGTCGAGGCGCTGCCCAGGATCCCGGCCACCGAGTTGGTGATTGCTGAGACCGAGCCCACCAACCCCGACCACGACGGGGCGCGGGCCAGGCTGCAACAGCAGGCCGCCAAGTTGGGGGTGGCCGAGCGAGTCCGGTTCGCGCACACCGTCGCCGGTGACGAACTCCCGATGCTGCTGCGGTCCGCGGACGTGGTCGCGTGCACGCCGTGCCAGCCACCGCGCGCGACATCGGTGCTGCAAGCGATGGCCAGTGGCGTGGTGGTGGTGGCCTTCGGAGTCGGGGTGCTCAAGGACGCCGTGGTCGACGATGTCACCGGGCTGGTGCTCCCGTCGGAAACTCCCGGCAGCTTGTCAGCTGCCTTGAGGAGCCTTCTGGCACAGAGCTTCCAGTGCGAGAGCATGGGCGCGGCGGGCCGCAGCCGCGCGTTGTCCCGTTACGCCTGGGACAGGATTGCCCTTGACTCGCAGAACATCTACCAACAGGTGGGGGCCCCGTGTTCGGCACCGCAACGCTTGCAGTCATCCGGTGTCCGGTGATGCAATGATGACACCGTAGCCCTTTGGGGACGCCAACTATGACGACCATGACGAGCGCCACCGACAACGCCGGCACCGGCGTGCTCGCCGGTGCAGTCGGACCACCGTCCGGAGCGGGCCAAGCCGTAGTCGGCGCTGAACTCGCGGGCGATGCGGGCGGGTCGGCGGCAGCGCTTCGGCACGACCAGTTCCGAACCATCGATGCGCAGACCGCGCGCCAATTCTTTGCCAGGGCCTACCATCCCGGCTGGCGCATCACCGGGCTCACGGGACGCTCGGCCGTTTCCCATCGGCGCTGCGAAGCGGGTTCGTTGACGGTCGACGACGTGACGATTCAGGGTCGCGTCGCGGTGGAGATTCCGGCCTCCGACGCGGTCGCCGTTATCCAGCCTCGCGCGGGGTCGATGAACGTTGCGGGCGGTCCCCCCGCCACAGCGGACTTCCCGATACTGGTCGCCCATGACATGTCGTGCGTGTTGCAGTGCAATGGTGCGCGGTTCGACGTGGTGAGCGTCGCTGCGGACCTGCTGCACAAGGTCGCCGCGGGTGGCCGCGCGCCCTTACCGCAACGGCTCCACTTCCTGGACTGGCGCCCGCGCTCGCGCGCGGCCGTGCGGGCGTGGCATCGGACGCTGGACCACGTCGCGTCGACGCTCGCCGGCCCGGACACCGCCCACCAGCCACTCATCGTGGCGGGGCTTGGTCCGCTGTTGGCCGGTGCGCTGCTCGAGTGCTACCCGTCCAACCTCACCGAGCAGGACCTGGCCAACGAGCCCGCAATCCCCGAAACGCTGAAGGACGCAGTGTCTTTCATCCATCGTCACGCCGCTGAGGACGTCAGCATCAACGACGTCGCCGCCGCCGTGCATTTGACCCCCAGGGCTGTGCAGTACCTGTTCCGCCGCCAACTCGCCAGCACCCCAACGGAATACATTCGCCGCGTGCGCCTCAATGGCGCCCATCAAGAGCTGTTGGCCGCGGCGCACTCCGACACCACCGTCACGGAAATCGCCCAGCGCTGGGGGTTCGCGCACACCGGCCGGTTCGCGGTGCTGTACCGGCAGACGTACGGCCATAGCCCGCACACCACGCTCCGGCACCTGACCGCAGGGCCGTGACGCCGATAGGCCGCTAAACCCCAGGTCAGGCCCACTGCGTTCACCCGACTTTGCCTTCGCGTCATGTCACTGTGACCAACACGCCGAAAGGTGTTTTCCGCACCCAGAGTCGAAGCGAAACCGCCTGGTTGAGTGCCGATTCCGGATCGCCTGGTGGGCGCGCGGCGTCGCTTGTGCGTACGGGCGGCCGCTACACCCGGTAGGCTGTAGCCAGGTTGAGTCCCCAGCTGCCGTTACCAACGGGCGCCATTCGGACACCGTCGTCGCTCGCCCTGCTACTCCAATCCCCTTGAAGGGCGCACTCAACATGACTGCTTCAACCGAACTTCGTACACCCGACCGACATACACCCGGGCTGCTCGGAGAACCTCGCAGCCGCTACCAAATCGACTGCGCCGGAGCGCAAATCCAGGTTCACGCCCGTAGTGTGGCCACCATCTTGCGCCTCGAAGGCGAGGTCGACGCATCCAACACCGCCCTCATCGCCGAGGCCATTCGCCGCTTTACGCGGCTCAGGGCCCCGTTGGTCCTCGACCTCGCCGGTCTGGACTTCCTTGCCGCCTCGGGCCTGCGAGAGCTGCTGGTGCTCAGCGAGGAGCATCGGCGGGCCGGGCTGCGGTGCAGCATCGTCAGCGGCGTGGCGCTGCGCCGGCTGACCCGGGTCCTGCCGGAACTGGGCCTGCCCATCGCCGACTCGGTCCCTGCGGCCCTCGCGCATATCGAAGGCGTCGCAACGGCTCGCCGTCGGTTGGTGTCGGGCCCGTCCCGGCAGCAGGAACCGCAGCGGGACGCGTCGACTGGGCTCCGCGGGCTGGCTTCCTAACGGCCCAGCCGGCGCATCAACTGCTCGGCGGCATACCGGCCACTGGCCATGGCGCCGTGCACCGTGGCCGGATTGTTGACGCCGACCGCCTCGCCCGCCAGGTAAAGCCGGTCGCTGATCGGTTCCTGCAGCCGGCGCCGGTCATCCAGGCCGGAGCCGGGGGCGTGAAAAGAGTAGGCGCCGCGCGCATACGGGTCGGCGCTCCAGTCCGATGTCTTGACCTCGACCGGGGAGATGTCATCGCCGAACAGCCGATGAGCGATCGGCAGCGCGGTTGCCATCAGATCCCTGGGCGAGGAGGCCTCCACGGCGCGGCCGCGGCCACCGGCGTTGAATGCCAATATGATTGGGCCCGCGGTCGCCGGGAGGCTGAACCACTGGGCCCACGGGCCGCCGTCGGCGGCGAGGTATTGATAGAAGGCGTTGTCCACCGTCCAGCCGCGCCGGTTGAACCGGAAGAAACTCTTCGACAGCACGCCGAAGCCCAGGGCGTCGGCCGCGCGGCGGTACGGGTCGGGCAGGGGCGGATCGAAAGCGATAGCACCGGCTTTCAGCACGCCGAGCGGAACGGTGACGATTGCGGCGGGTCCCTGGTAAGTCCGATCTTTGGTCCGGACCACGACGGAGTCGTCGCGTTGCGCGATCGCCGTCACCGGCGCGTTCAACTCGACCCGCAACCCGTCGGCGAGCAGCTTCGGCAGGGCGTCGTAGCCGTTCGTGATGACAACCTGATCGCCGCCGCTGTAGTCGCCCTCGTCAAAGGTGATGGCGGACAGCTGATCCGCGTCGGCAGCGAACTCGTCCTCGATCTCGGTGGTGAGATAGAAGGCCAACTGGGCGCGGTCCGCGGTGGACAGCGCTTCGCCGCCTGCCGCGGCATTGACGGCGGCCGCCAGGCTGCCGGCGTCGACTTGGTAACGCGCCCGCTCCACGAACACGCGCCATAGTGTCGGGTCGTAGTCGAGCGGTGGAAGTTTGGGATCGATCACGAGCTTGGCCCAGCTGTAATAGTCGGTCGTGACCAACTGAGCCCCCGCGCGGCGCGCCAGTTGCACCAGCGGGTTGTCCGCGGTGCCGTGGATCCACGACGCGCCCATCTCGAGCGGTACGCCCCAGTCGCGGTCGGTGTGCACCCGGCCGCCGATGCGGTCGCGGGCTTCGATCACGCGAACCGGCCACCCCGCATCGGCGAGGCCGCGGGCGGCCGACAGGCCGGCCATCCCGGCGCCGATGACGAGCACCGACCGGGTATCCGGCCGGGGCGGCCGCGCGGATGGCGGATGGTGCGGCGCGCAGGCGGCCATCAGCCCACCGCCGACCACGCCCGCGGTAGCCGCGATGAATTCCCGACGGGACATCGGGTACACGGGTGTTAGCGTCTCACATCGCAACGGTTTGCCGGATTTACCGAATCCGAACGGACCTTAGGGATAAACTTGCGCCAGTCCTTAACTGCGGCGACGAGGCCGCGTTGGAGGGGGAGGCGACGATGAGTGCTCGACGATCGGGTCGCGCAGCCGATCCCTACCCCCACGTGCTGCCCCCGAGCCAGACGGTGGCCGTCCACGCGACCGATGGCACACGGTTGCACGCCGAGGTGTTCGGGCCGCCCGACGGCTATCCGATTGTCCTGACGCACGGCATCACCTGCACCATCCGCGCCTGGGCCTACCAGATCGCGGACCTGGCCAACGACTACCGGGTGATCGCCTACGACCACCGCGGCCATGGGCGCAGCGGTATGCCCCGGCGTAATGGGTACAGCCTGAAACACCTTGCATCCGACCTGAATTCGGTGCTGGATGCGACGCTGGCGCCGCACGAGCGCGCCGTGCTGGCCGGCCACTCCATGGGCGGCATCACCATCGCCGCATGGTCGGCGCGCTACCGCCACATGGTCCGCCGTCGCGCCGACGCCGTCGCGCTGATCAACACCACAACAGGGGATCTGGTCCGCAAGGTGCAGCTGCTGTCGGTGCCGCGCGGGCTGTCACCGGCCCGAGTGGTCGCCGGCCGCGCGCTGATCAACGCGTTCGGCGGGTTCCCGATCCCTACCGCTGCCCGCATCCCGAGCCGCTACCTGGTCGGGATGCTGGCGGTGGGCAGGGAAGCCGACCCCAGCGTCGCCAGGATCGTCCACCAGTTCTTCGAACAGACATCGCCGGCGGGGCGCGCCGGTTGCGCCAGGATGCTGGTCGCCGCGTTGGGGTCGCGATACCTGGAGCTGGACGGTTTGACGGTGCCGACGCTGGTCATCGGCAGCGAACGCGACCGGCTGACCCCGATCAGCCAGGCCCGCAGGATCGCGGGGACCGCGCCCAACGTCGTCGGCCTGGTCGAGCTGCCCGGCGGTCACTGCTCGATGCTGGAGCACCCGCGCGAGGTGAACCGCCACCTGCGGTTACTCGCCGAGTCGGTGAGCCAGGACGTGCGGATCAGTTCATAGCAAGGCGGTGATCTCGGCGGCCGCCCGCTGGCCGGACCTGACGGCGCCATCGAGGAACCCGGTCCATTCGTCCGCGGTCTCGGTCCCGGCCCAGTGAATGGGGCCGACCGGCTCGCGCAGCCACGGTCCGAACCGTGTCCACGAGCCCGGGGGGACCGCGGCGGTGGGACCGCCGGGCGCGAATTGTTCTGCGCCCCAACGGTGGTCGACATAGTCGAGCGGCTTCAGGGCGTCGTCACCGAACAGCGTCGCAAAGCAGCGCAGCGTGTCATGGCGACGCTGCTCGGGGGAAAGGGAGTCGAAGGTGCGCGCGTCGACGAAGCCCATCAGTACGCCCGGCCCGTCGGCGTGCGGACTGACGTCGAAGGTGATGAAAACCGGCCCCGTGTCGGACAACGCCTGGCCGGAGAAGCCATTGGTCCGCCAAAACGGTGTGGAATAAGCCGCGTAGGCCTTGCTGAGCTGGCCCTGGGGCCAGTGCCGGGCGAGTTGTTGGTACTCGGCGGGCAGTGGAGGGGCGAATTCGATCGATGCGCGATGGGCGGGCGGGACCGCGACGACGACGAATCCGGCTTCCGCCTGGCCGACGTCGGTGGTGACCGTTACGCCTGCGCCGTGCCGGTCGATGCGGCGGACCGGCGCGTTGAGCACGACCCGGGCGCCCAACTCGGCGGCCGCGGCCTCGGCGATCTGCTGGGTGCCGCCCGGAAAACGGTCTTGTTGGGCACCGTTTTCGACGTCGAGCAGCCGGTCCAGCCCGCCGGCGGCGTGCGTGTAGCGCGCCGCGTGCAGCATCGACACGTCGTCGGGTTCGCATCCCCAGGTCACCCGGGACACGATCGCCAGCAGGTCGTGCGACGACGCGGTGGCGTGTACCGAGCGCAGCCAGCCGCCGAGCGACACGCCGTCGAGCTCGTGCGCCCGGCGCGCGTCCCACGGGGCCGACAGCGGGATGCTGCGGGCGATCCGGTCGAATTGCCAACGCAACCGGCCGATGTCGAGCAGCCCGGTCAACGAAAGCTTGGGGATGGTGCCGCGATAGGAATGCGTCCAGCCGCGCCAGTGGATCACGTTCTTGCCGTCGTGGTGGGTCGGGATGGTGGGGACGTCGAGTTCGGCCGCCAGGGCCAGGACCGCGTCCTGGGTCGGGCCGACGAACGTGCCCCCCAGGTCGGCGGGCAAGCCCGCCACGCTGCCGGTGAACGACCGGCCGCCGACGCGATCGCGGCCCTCGAAGACGACCACGTCATGGCCCTGTCGGGCCAGCTCGCGCGCCGCGGCAATTCCAGCAAAGCCTGCGCCGACCACGACAACGTCGACAATCCACGGCGGATTTGGCACGCGCACCAGTCAACCCCAATTTCCGCGATTTCGTCGGGCAATTGCCCGACACCCGCGAACGTCGATTTGTTGTGCGAGATGGCCCGAGAATCCCGGAACTCCTCGACGTTCGCGGGCTGACTAGGGGGCGACGGCGAGCCAGTCGGAGAACCCGGAGGGGTCGTGGCGGCCCAGCGCGCCGTGTTCGTAAAGGCCCCAGCCCTCCATCGGCTCGCGATCGCCGTCGCGGCATACCGCCCGGCCGACGTGGTCGATCACGCCGAAACCGGACCGCGCGACGATCGCCGGGTCGGTCATGTCATACGTCAGGCGCTCGACGAACTTCTCGCCCTTCCACATGCCGTGCAGCCAGTCCGAGTCGCCACCGTAGCCGCCGCCGACGTGGATGGGCACCGGCAGCTTGGACTCGACGTCGAAGTGGACCCCGGTGCCGTCGGGGGCGGTGGCGTCGATGGTGGCTCCGGTGGGAATGCGGGTGCCGGAGCGGTAGTGGATCTTGACCCGCGGCCAGCCCAGCTGCTCCACGCGGCCGTCGCGCCAGATCCGGGTGCAGTCGTTGAGCGAGCGGAAGCCGTTGGGCTCCTCCTGGATGATCAGCACGATGGCGAAGTCGTCGAACGCCATCGGCACGTACAGCCACCACATGCCCTCGAACGGCGGGTCGGCCGGCCGGCCCGCCGGCTCGGGCTCGCCGATCGGCCGGATGCCCCACGACCGGTCGCGGCTGCCGAGCCAGGTCGCGGGGTCGACGGGAATCTCCTCACCGTCGACGGCGATGCGGCCGCTCCAGCTGCCGAGCTGGGCGAACCGCTGGGCGTCCAGCGTCACCCGGTTGCCGGAACGCATCAGGTGCGGCTGTTCCTGGACGACGTCGAAGAGGCCCTCCCAGGTGAGATCGGCTGCGATGCCTTCGGTTTCGTCGAGGACCAGCCGCAGCTTGCGCAGCGGCTCGATGACCTCGATCCGGTAGCCGTTGACCCTCTGATTGAGGCGATCCTGGTCGATGGCGTCGGACAGGTGCACCGCCGTCTGCGTGTCCCCGCGCCGGACGAGGAAGAACGCGTCCTTGACACCGAGGTTGGGGTAGTAGCCGATGCCGCTGATCACAAAGATGTTTCCGGTGCGGTCGTGGGCGTTGAAGTAGGAGCGATCGTAGAAGTTGCGGTCCGAGGAACCCGGCCACGCGATCGGCTGGGGAACCTGGTGTACCGGGAACTCGTCCAGCGGTCCGAGCATTACTGATCCTCTCCGATTAAACGTCTCATCAACCCGGCGTGGTAGAACAGCGACTCGACATCGTCGGGTTTCTCGGTTTCGCCGAAATGCACCCGGCGCGCCCAGGTGCGCATGAACACGCAGGCCCACATGACGCCCGAATACACGTAAAACCAGCGCAGGTCACCCACTTCCACGCCGGTCAGTCGCTGATAGGTGGCGCGGACGTCGTCCTCACGCATCACCTCCGGCAGGCCGGGCAGGCCCGCCAGGCCGGTTAGTTCTTGGAACACCATGTGCGCGTAGATCATCCACGCCACATCGAGCTCCCGGGGCCCCAGCGTCACCATCTCCCAGTCCAGCACCGCGACCGGCTCGAAGTCGCGGTACAGCACGTTGCCCACCCGGGCGTCGCCCCAGAGCAGCACGGGCTCGCGCGCGGCCGATTCGGCCGGCCAGTTGTCTTCCAGCCAGGTGAAGGTTCGTTCCAGCAGCGGCGAGCGGCCGATGTCGGGGACCGAGAAGTCGTACCAGGACCGCACCCAGTTGAAGTGCCGGTGCAGCGCGGTGTAACCGTCTCGGCCGTCGGAGAGAAAGCCGAAGGTGTTCTCCGCGTTGGGGATTGAATGCAACTTGGCCAGCACCCCAACGGTCGCGTCCTGCAGCTCGCGCTGACGTTCGGCGGGGGCGTCGGCGAACCAGTTGTTGCCGAACGTGTAAGGCATGACGTCGGGCGGGACCACGCCCTCGACGTAATCCATCACGAAGAAGGGGGTGCCCAGCACTTCGCCGGTCGGCTCGAGCCAGCGCACCGGCGGAACCGGTACGTCGGTGAGTTCGCCGACCTTTCGGATGACCTCGAATTGGTGGTCAAGCCGGTAGGTTGGGAAAACCTGCACGTCTTCGGCGGCGGGCGCAACCCTGGTCACGAGTTTCTGCTCGACGGGCTTCCCGCCCTCTTGCCAACGAGTAGAGAGGATGATGGTTTCCGACGACATGCCCGTCGAGTCGACGCCGCTCTCGACCGTCACCTCCGGCATCGCTCCGGCGGGCAGGACGGTCGACAGCCATTTGGACATCACGGCAGGCAGCGTCGTGACGTCTCGGCTGGAGCGCTGCAGCCGGTCGACCTTGTCCAGCACGGGTTCGTTGGCCACGGGTGCCTCCCATTCTTTGAGACTTGATTCTCTTTGAGACTTCGGCGCGGCAATTACGATACGGTAGGTAGCGATATGAAAGCAGACCCGTCCGCCCTTGACAAGGCCCCCGGTGCCGGCCGCCCGCGGGACCCGCGCATCGACTCGGCCATCCTATCGGCCACCGCGGAACTGCTTGTCCAAATGGGCTATTCAAATCTGAGCCTGGCGGCGGTCGCCGAGCGCGCGGGAACGACGAAGTCGGCGTTGTACCGCAGGTGGTCGAGCAAGGCCGAATTGGTGCACGAGGCGGCCTTTCCGGTGGCGCCCACCGCGCTGGAGTCGCCGGCCGGGAACATCGCCGCCGACATCCGCATGATGATCGAGGCCACGCGCGACGTCTTCACCACCCCGGTCGTTCGCGCCGCCCTGCCGGGCCTGGTGGCCGACATGACGGCCGACCCTGCCTTGAACGCCCGGGTGATGTCGCGGTTCGCGGACCTGTTCGCGACGGTGCGGGTGCGGCTGAGTGACGCAGTCGACCGGGGCGAAGCGCATCCGGACGTGGACCCGGACCGGTTGATCGAGTTGATCGGGGGAGCCACGATGCTGCGCATGCTGCTGCGTCCGGAGGACGAACTCGACGATGCATGGGTGGAGCAGACCACCGCCATCGTCGTGCACGGGGTGAAGCGATGACGGGGCGGCTAGCGGGGCGGGCCGCCATCGTCACCGGTGGCAGCCGCGGACTGGGCCGGGCGATCGCGCTGGCCCTCGCGGCGGAGGGCGCCGCCGTCGCGGTGGCGGGCCGCACCGAACAGGTATGGGACGAGCGGTTGCCCGGCACCATCGGAGAGACGGTCGCCGACATCGAGGCGGCCGGCGGACGGGCGGTGGCGATCCGGGCCGACCTGACCGATCGTGAGGACATCGCCCGGCTGGTGGGTGAGGCGCGAGAAGCCCTGGGGCCCATCACGATCCTGGTGAACAATGCGGCCTTTACCGCGCCCGGAAGGCCCCCGGCGCCCGGCTCCGAACCACGCGTCAAGTCCGCCCAGCCGGCGGGCGGCGCCGCCAAACCCGGCTGGCCGGGATTCGTCAGCATTCCGCTCGCCGCGTATCGCCGGCATTTCGAGATCGCGGTCTTCGCCGCGTACGAGCTGATGCAGCTGGTGAGCCCGGACATGATCGAAGCGGGCGGTGGGTCGATCATCAACGTCACCTCGGTCGCATCGAGGATCCCCGGCGACGGGCCGTACCCCGACCGCAGCGGCGGCGTGCTGCCCGGCTATGGCGGATCCAAGGCGGCGCTGGAGCATCTGACCCAGTGCGCGGCATACGATCTCGCCGATCACCACATCGCGGTCAATGCCCTGTCGCCGTCGAAACCGATCCTCACGCCGGGGCTGGCCTACTATGCCCGCGAGTTCGACGAAACCGCCGCGGCCGACGAATTCGCCCGAGCGGCAGTCGAATTGACGCTGGTCGATCCCGCCAAGGTCACGGGACGCACGATCGGCCATCTGCAGGTGCTCGACGGCAGCTTCCGGCCCTTCGAGCCGGACTAGGCCCGCGTCTTCGCCGTGACCGCGTTGATGATCACGGCTTGCAGCCGCTGCCATTTGGGGGACTGGAATCCGGCCTGCAGCAGCAGCTTCTCGGCGCGGTGGCGGGTGCGGGCCTTGCCGCGACGGCCGAGGGCCAGGGTCGGCACCAGCCACAGCGAAAACTGGTCGACGAGCACCAGGCTTCCGCCGGGCCGCAGCACCCGGGCGCACTCCAACAGGCCCGCCAGTTGGTTGGACCAGTGATCGAATGACGTGGTGCTGACCACCAGGTCGAAGGCGCGGTCGGCATAGTTGAGCTCCTCAGCCACTCCGCGAGTGAAGCTCAGTCGCGGGTCGCGCGCGAGGGCCCTTGCGGCCGCGACCATTTGCGGGGCGGGATCGATCCCGGCCAGGTGCTTGGCGTTCGGGTAGCGGCGAGCCAGCCGTTGCAACAGGTAACCCGTGCCGCACCCCACGTCGAGCACGTACTCGGGAGCGGTTACCGTCGCCACGGCCAGCTGCGCGGTGCGGTCGGCGATCTCGTGATGCAGCCGCCCGCGCCACCCGCGGTCGTAGCCGGCGGCACGATCGTCGAACGCTGCGACATCGCGGTATGGCGGCACGAATCGTAGTGTCCCACCGGGCTGGGCCGCTTGGCGAGACGCGCGCGGCGCGTCAGCCCTCGTCCGCATCGGGCGGATCCGGATCGCCGGTCGGCGACCGCCGAGGCCGGATCCGGGCCGCGAGCCGGAAGCGGCGGGTGAGGCGGGTGGGCGATCTCCGCGAAAAACCGGTACATCAGCCGCCGGTTGTTGCGTTCCTGAGTTCCGGCCGCTCGGCGACCTCGACCCGCAAGTCGATGCCGACCCCATCCGATGAGGCCGTCCGCAGCACTTCGTGGGCGGCGTCGATCACGTCGAGAGCGGCGCCTATCCGCCCTCGTGCCTGTTCGGCGCTCATCCGGAACCCCACAACCCAACGCGATCGGACATGTGTTTGGAAACCAGGACCCGAGCGCGGTTTTGTGGATGGATCTCCGACTGTGGATAACCCCTGCCTGACGTGCCAGGATGAGGCAAGGCCAGTGCCGCAACAACGGTCGAGTGGTGTGCCAATGCCCGGTATGGACAAGCCCACGGGGCGGGTCGTCGCCCTGATCGTGCTGCTGCTCGTCGTCTCCGCCGCGCTGCGGGGTTACCTGCCCGCCGCCCACCACGAGGAGCGCGGCGATGCCGCCGGTAGCCGTGCGGCGCTGATATTCGTGGTGGCCGCCCTCGGCGTGACGCTCGCGCTGGTGGCGATCGCGGTGATCGCGCGGTTGCGTGACCCGCGCGCGGCGGCGCCGCAGGCGGGCCAGCTGTCCGAGATGCTCGGCACCGGCAGGGGCCGGCCGAGCTGGCGCGTGGTGCTGATCGCGCTGGCGGTCATCGTGGCCTGGCTGCTGATCGTGCTGCTGGCGTCCCGCCTGTTCGCGCCGCACGGTATCGGTCAGGCGCAGCCGCCACAGACGACCGACGCTGCGCCGGCCGAACATGGCAACGCCCCGGCGCCGCAGCGGCCGCATTCTGCGAACGGGGACATGTTCGGCATCCTGCTCGCCGCCACCGTCCCGATGATGCTGATCATCATCACGGGAAGCGTCGTCCTGTCGCGCCGGCGGTGGCGCGCGGTGACGCCGGGCGCCGTCATCGACGATCACACCGAATCCCCGGCGCCGCCGACACGTTCGGAATCTCTGGTGCGGGCGGCCGAGCGGGGGCTGGCCGAGATGACCGACCTCAGCCGGGAACCCCGCGAGGCGATCATCGCCTGTTATGCGGCGATGGAACGCGAACTCGCCAATGTGCCCGGTGCCGCCCCGCAGGACTTCGACACCCCGACCGAGGTGTTGGCCCGGGCGGTCGAACACCATGCGCTGCAGGCCGATAACGCCGTGCAATTGGTGAATCTGTTCGCCGAGGCGCGATTCAGCCCGCACGTGATGAACGAGGGCCACCGGGACGTGGCGGTGCGCGTGCTCGAGATGGTTCTCGACGAGCTGAGCTCCCGGAGTCCCGTATGAAAAAGACACTGTCCCTGGGCATCTGCCTCATCGTCGGAATCGAGCTGCTGGCGCTGATGCAGCACGACCGCCAATTGGTGCTAGTTGCGGCGGGTGGCGCCCTGGCTCTGGTGCTGCTCACCGTCCGTCGCGTCCTGGGACGCGGAATGCGGCCCGAACCGGAAGCGGATCCCGACGATCTCGGGGATTCGCTGCGCCGTTGGCTTTCCAACACCGAGACGACGATCCGGTGGTCGGAGTCGACCCGGGTGGACTGGGACCGGCACCTGCGCCCGATGCTCGCGCGCAGATACGAGATGACCACCGGCGAGCGACGATCCAAAGATCCCGTCGCGTATCAGACGGGCGGTCAAATGCTGTTCGGGGACGAACTGTGGGAATGGGTTAATCCGAACAACGTCGCGCGGACCGGCGACCGGCGACCCGGTCCCGGCCGTGCAACGCTGGAAGAGATTCTGCGAAAGTTGGAACAGGTATGACGCTGCCGGCGGCAAGAACCACAGCGCACTGCGAGGCGGTGCTCGACGAGATCGAGCGGGTGGTGGTGGGCAAGCGTTCCGCGCTCACCCTCATCCTCATCGCGGTGCTCGCCCGCGGTCACGTTCTGATCGAAGACCTGCCTGGCCTGGGGAAGACGCTGATCGCCAGGTCGTTCGCCGCGGCGCTGGGGCTGCAATTCACCCGCGTGCAATTCACCCCGGACCTGCTGCCCGCGGACCTGCTCGGCTCGACGATCTACGACATGCAGTCAGGCCGTTTCGCGTTCCGGGCGGGGCCGATCTTCACCAACCTGTTGCTCGCCGACGAGATCAACCGTACGCCGCCCAAGACCCAGGCGGCGCTGCTCGAGGCGATGGCCGAAGGCCAGGTCAGCATTGACGGTGAAACACACCAGCTGCCAAAGCCTTTCGTCGTGCTCGCGACCGACAATCCAATCGAGTACGAGGGCACCTATCCGCTGCCGGAAGCGCAGCTGGACCGGTTCGCGATCCGCCTGGAACTGCGCTACCTGTCCGAGCGTGACGAGGCCGCGATGTTGCGCCGGCGCCTCGAACGCGGGTCGGTGGAACCGACCGTCAATCAGGTGGTGGATGCGCACGACCTGCTCGCGATGCGCGAATCGGTCGAGCAGGTGACCGTGCACGAGGACGTGTTGCACTACGTGGTGTCGCTGGCGAATGCCACGCGCCACCATCCGCAGGTGGCGGTCGGCGCCAGCCCGCGCGCCGAGCTCGACCTGGTTCAACTCGCCCGCGCCCGCGCCCTCTTGCTCGGCCGAGACTATGTGATCCCCGAGGACGTCAAGGCGCTCGCCGTCCCGGCGGTCGCGCACCGGATCACCCTGCGCCCGGAGATGTGGGTGCGCAAGATCCAGGGTGCCGACGTGGTCGGGGAGTTGTTGCGCCGCTTACCGGTGCCCCGCACGGGCCACGGCGACACGTGACCCAGTCTCCGGTTGAGTTCCGCTGGCGCGCATCGCACTTGACGCGGGCGATGGCCAGCTGCGCGGGGCTGGCGCTCGCGGTCGCGGTGATCGGCGCGCGGTGGCAGCTGATCGCGTTCGCGGCGCCGCTGCTGGGCGTGCTGTGCTCGATCAGCTGGCAACGACCCGTGCCGACGATCCGCGTGCACGGCGATCCCGATGCGCAGCGGTGCTTTGAAGACGACCGCGCCCAGCTGCGCATCTGGGCGACGGAAGAGGGCGAGGCAACGGGGTTTTCGGCGGTCGAGGTCACGGTTCCGCCCGTGGAGGGGTTGCAGCTCGAAGTTCTCGACTCGGACTCCCGCCGGAGCAAACGGGTTGCGGCAACGGCGCAACGCTGGGGCCGGTATTTCATCCGGACCCGGGTCGACGCGGTCGCGCGCGGCGGGCTGCTGTACGGGACGGCGACGGTCGACGCCGCCGAAGTCATTGTCTTTCCCCTGACGCCCCCGCAGTCGACGCCCATCCCGCAGACCGAGCTGCTCGACCGCCTGGGCGCCCACCTCACCCGGCATGTCGGCCCCGGCGTCGAATACGCCGACATTCGCGCCTACGTGCCGGGAGACCAACTGCGCGCAGTGAATTGGCCGGTGAGCGCGCGTCGCGGCCAGCTACACGTCACCCAGCGGCTCACCGACCGCGCCGCCGACGTGGTGGTGCTGATCGACACCTACCGCCAACCGTTGGGCCCCGCGACCCGCGCCACCGAGCGCGTGGTTCGGGGCGCCGCGCAGGTCGTACAGACCGCGCTGCGCCACGGGGACCGCGCCGGAATCGTCGCCCTGGGCGGCAACCGCCCGCGCTGGCTGGGCGCCGACATCGGGCAGCGCCAGTTCTATCGGGTCCTCGACACGGTGCTCGGTGCGGGCGACCGATTCGAGAAGACAACGGGCACGTTGGCGCCGCGCGCGGCTGTTCCCGCCGGCGCGATCGTCATCGCGTTCTCCACGCTGCTCGATACCGAATTCGCGCTCGCGTTGATTGACCTCCGCAAGCGGGGCCACGTCGTCATCGCCGTGGACATCCTCGACAGCTCCCCGTTCGAGGGCGAGCAGGATCCCCTGGTGGACCGGATGTGGACGCTGCAGCGCTCCGCCATGTATCGCGACATGGCCACCGTCGGCGTCGACATCGTGTCGTGGCAAGGGGATAGCGGGCTGGAGCAGTCCATGGGTGTGCTGCCGGACCGCCGCCGCAGGATCCGGGGGCGGCTCGGTGGCTAGCGACGAGAAGGCGGCACTGCCGCGGCTGTGGGCCCCGGTGTTCTCAATCGCGTTCGGCCTGCTGATGGTCGGATTGGCCGCTGACGGCACGCACGGACGTGCCGTGGCCGCTTGGGCCACGGCCCTGGGCGCGGTGTTGGCGGGGACGGCATTTCGTCCAGCCGCAACGCTTGCGGTGCTGCTATCGGTGGTCACCGTCGTGCTGTCCGACCCGCCGCCCGTGTTCGTCGCGCTGTCGGGGCTGAGCGCCGCCGCCTACCTGGTATGCCGCCACGCGGTCGGCGGGTCAGCCGGTGTGGTGCTGGGCAGCTGGCCGACAGCCGTTGGCGCAGTTGGGTTCACGTTCGCCGGATTGGTCGCGACGTCGTTCCCGCTGCAACTGCCGTGGTTGCCGCTGGCCGCGCCGCTGGCCGCCCTGGCCGTCTACGTGCTGGCCGTGCGCCCGTTCCTCGGCTGATCTCAGTGCAGCAGCTGGGCGGCCTGGTCGGCGAGGTTGAGCACCGGCTGCGGGAAGACGCCCAGCGCCACGGTGATCACGGCGCAGACGGCGATCGCGGCCTTGCTCAAAATCCCCGGCGCCACCACGTGGGGGGTGTCGTCGGTTGCCTCGGTGAAGAACATCGACACGATCACCCGCACGTAGAAGTAGGCCGCAATCCCACTGGCCACCACACCGATGATCACCAGCGGCGCCGCGCCGCCCTGCGCCGCGGCCTTGAACACGGCGAGCTTGCTGACGAATCCGCTCGTCAGCGGGATGCCGGCGAAGGCCAGCAGGAACATCGAAAACATCACGCCCACAATCGGTGAGCGCTGCCCGAGTCCCGCCCAGTGCGACAGGGTGGCGTCCTCGACGCCGTCGGCATCGCGGATCAGGCTCACGATCGCGAACGCGCCGACGGTGCTGAAGCTGTAGGCGAGCAGGTAGAACAGCGTGGACGAGAGCCCCGCCTGGTTGTCGGCGATCACGCCGGTCAGGATGAACCCGACGTGGGCGACCGAGGAGTAGGCGAGCATCCGCTTGACGTCGGTTTGGTTAACCGCGGTGATGGTGCCCACCGCCATGGTGAGGATCGAGATGGTCCACAGCACCGGGCGCCATTGATCGTGCAGAGGCGGCAGCGCGACGTAGACCACCCGCAGCAGCGCGCCGAAGGCCGCGACCTTGGTGGCGGCCGCCATGAACCCGGTGATGGGCGTGGGCGCGCCCTGGTAGACGTCCGGAATCCACGAATGGAACGGAACCGCACCCACTTTGAACAGCAGGCCGACGGACAGCAGCGCGACGCCCACCAACGCCATCGAGGTGTCCCCGTGCGCCGCCAGCGCATCCCGGATGCCGGTCAGCAACAGCGTGCCGGTCGCGCCGTACAGCAGCGCCACGCCGTACAGGAAGAACGCCGACGAGAAGGCGCCCAACAGGAAGTACTTCATCGCCGCCTCCTGCGACAGCAGGCGCCGATGACGGGCCAGGCCGCACATCAGGTACAGCGGCAGCGAAAGAACTTCCAGCGCAACGAACATCGTCAACAGGTCGTTGGAAGCGGGGAAGACCATCATGCCGCCGACGGACAGCATCGCCAGTGGGAACAGCTCCGTCTGCGCGGCCCCGGCCCGCTCCGCGTCGCGCTCGGCGTCGCTGCCCGGGACCGCGGACGCCTGCGGGGTGAAGGAATCCAGGCCGACCGACCCGGCGGCGCCCACCCCCGCGGCGACCTTGCTGTCCGCCTTGGCTTGCGTGCGTTCGGCGATGAAGATGACCGCCAGCACCGCGACCAGCAGCACCGTGCCCTGTAGGTAGAGGGTCGGCCGGTCGACGGCCATCGCGCCCAGCACCGTCGCGCGGCCGGAGGCCGGGACGGAGCGGCTCACCGCGATCACCGCGACGAAGGCTGCGACCAAACCGGCCAAGGCCAGTGTCACCTGGGCGCCATAGCGAATCCGCCTCGGCAGGAAGGCTTCCGCGAGGACGCCGACCACGGCGACACCGAACACGATGAGCGTCGGGCAGAGCAGGAAGTACTCGATGCTGGGGGTGGGGAGGGTCATTATCGCGGTCCTTCGGCTGTCCGGGGTGCGCGGTTGACCGCCGGCACGCTCGGCGCGGGATCATGCTGACCGATGGTGGTCATCGTGTTCTCGACGGCGGGGTTGATGATGTCCAGCACCGGCGTCGGGTAAACCCCGAGGACGAACAACAACGCGATCAACGGTGCGACGACGAGCAATTCGCGCGCCCGCAGGTCGCCGATCTTCTCGTTGCCGGAGGCCACCGGTCCGGTCATCATGCGCTGGTAGAGCCACAGCATGTAGATGGCGGACAACACCAGCGCGGTGACACCGAAGGCGGCGGCCAGCCAGTACCGGTTGAAAGTGCCCAGCAGGACCAGGAATTCGCTGATGAAGGGCGCCAGACCGGGAAGCGACAGGGTGGCCATCGCCGAGACGAGGAACGTCCCCGCCAGGATGGGCGCCACCTTCTGCACCCCGCCGTAATCGGCGATCTTCCGGCTGCCGTGCCGGGATATCAGGAACCCCGCGATCAGGAACACCGCCGCCGTGGACAGGCCGTGGTTGAGCATGTACAGCGTCGACCCGCTTTGCCCCTGGCTCGTCATCACGAAGATGCCGAGAATGATGAACCCGAAGTGCGAGATGGAGGTGTAGGCGATCAGGCGCATGATGTCGGTCTGCCCGATGGCCACGACCGCGCCGTAGATGACACCGATGACGGCCAGCACGACGATCAGGGGCCGGAAATAGGTTGAGGCGCCGGGGAACAGCTGCAGGCAGTAGCGCAGCATGCCGAAGGTGCCGACCTTGTCCATCACCGCCATCATCAGCACCGCGGTGGCCGGGGTGGCCTCCACCGCGGCGTCGGGCAGCCAGCGGTGGAACGGCCAGAGCGGCGCCTTGATGGCGAACGCGAACATGAAACCCAGGAACAGCGCCTTGAACACCGCGGAGTCGGCCCCGTAGCGGCCGGAGGCCACGCCGGCGACGATCTCGCGGAAGTCGAAGGTGCCCGAACCGTGCTGCGCGGTCACCACGTACAGCCCGATCACGGCGGCCAGCATGATCAGCCCACCGAACAGGTTGTACAGCAAGAACTTCACCGCCGCGCGTGACCTGCCGGCCCCGCCGCCGAAGCCCCCGATCAGGAAGTACATCGGGATGAGCATGGCCTCGAAGAAGACGTAGAAGAGCAACACGTCCAGCGCGACCACCGAGATCAGCACCATCGACTCGATGGCCAGCGTCAGGGCTACATAGGCGTGCACGCCGCGAGGGCTGCGTTCTCCGCCATCGTTCCAGCCGGCCACCTGCAGCACCGGGATCAGCACCGCGGTGAGCAGCACCAGCACCACCGCGATGCCGTCCACTCCGAGCGAGTAGGTGGCGCCGAACGCCGGTATCCAGGAATGGCTTTCGACGAACTGGTAAGTGGTGCCACCCGACTTGAAGCCGAGGGTGACGACGATCGCGACCGCCAGCGTGAGGACGCCGAAGACCAGGCCGGTCCACTTGGCGAGCCGGCGCAGTCCCGGCGGCAGCAGGATGACGAGCACCGAACCGGCCAGCGGCAGCAGCCACAGGATGCTCAGCCAGGGCAGATTTTTCACCACAGTTTCACCGCCAGGATCAGCGCGATCACCAGGACCGCGCCCGTCAGCATCGACAATGCGTAGTTGCGGGCGAAGCCGGTTTGCAGCCCCCGCAGGCGATTCGAAGTTCGGCTTACCAGCGCGGCGAGCGCGTTGACGGAACCGTCCACCCCCGCGTTGTCGACGTCGACGAGCGCTTGGGTCAGTTCCGCGCCGGGGCGCATGAACACCTCCTCGTTGAAGGCGTCGCCATAGAAGTCTCTGCGTGCGGCCGTCGTGAGCGGTGACACCGCAAGCGGCGCCACCCTGGGGATTTCGGCGTTCGCGTACAACCGGTAGGCCACCGCGATCCCGACGATAACCACGCCCAGCGCCAGCGCGGTGTTCGCCCAGGCGGGGAAGGCGTGGGTCACCTCTTCGTGCTTACCGACGACCGGCTCGAGCCAGCGTTGCAGGGTGCCCCGCCACGCCAGCAGCCCCCCGGAGAACACCGAGCCGACGGCGAGCAGGATCATCGGCCACGTCATCAGGCCGGGCGCCTCGTGCGGATGAGTGTTTGGCGCCCAACGCTTTCTGCCGAAGAACGTCATCAGCATGACGCGGGTCATGTAGAACGCGGTGACGCCCGCGCCCAGCAGCGCCGCCCCGCCCAGCACATAACCGCGGACGCCGCCGGCGCCCAGCGCCGCCTCGATGATGGCGTCCTTGGAGAAGAAGCCCGCGAATGGCGGCACGCCGATGATCGCCAGATACCCGAGGCCGAAGGTGGCGAAGGTGATCGGCAGCGCCGCGCGCAGGCCACCGTAGCGGCGCATGTCCTGTTCCTCGTGCATCGCGTGGATCACCGCGCCGGAGCCGAGGAACAAGCCCGCCTTGAAGAAGCCGTGGGTGAGCAGATGCATGATCGCGAACGCGTAACCGGCCGGGCCCAATCCGGCGGCCAGCACCATGTAGCCGATCTGGCTCATCGTGGATGCCGCCAGCGCGCGCTTGATGTCGTCCTTGGCGCAGCCGATGAACGCCCCGAGCAACAGCGTGACGGCGCCGACGACGACGACGGCGGTCTGAGCATCGGGCGCCAGGTTGTAGAGCGGGTTGGAGCGCACGATGAGGTAGACGCCGGCGGTCACCATGGTGGCGGCGTGGATCAGCGCGGACACCGGGGTGGGGCCCTCCATGGCGTCACCCAACCAGGCCTGCAGCGGGACCTGCGCGGACTTGGCGCAGGCACCCAGCAGCAGCAGCAACCCCATTGCCGTCAGCGCGCCGCGGCCTGCGGCGGGCGCACCGCCGAACACCCCGGCGTAGGACAGCGTGCCGAAGGTGCTGAACATCAAGAACATTCCCAAAGCGAGCCCGGCGTCCCCGACGCGGTTCATCACGAACGCCTTCTTGGCGGCGGTAGCCGCCGTGGGCTTGTGGTACCAGAACCCGATGAGCAGGTAGGAGGCCAGGCCCACGCCTTCCCACCCGACGTAGAGGACCACGTAGTTGTCGGCGACCACCAGCAGCAGCATCGAGGCGAGGAACAGGTTGAGGTAGCCGAAAAACCTTCGGCGGTCCGGGTCTTCGGCCATGTAGGCGACCGAATAGATGTGGATCAGCGACCCGACCCCCGAGATCAGCAGCACGAAACACACCGAGAGCTGGTCGATCTGCATGCCGAGGTCCACCTGCAGTTGGCCGACCGGGATCCAGGTGAACACCGTCTGGTGGATAACGCGGTCGTCCGCGCCGCGGCCGAGCAGCTCGTTGAGTAGGCTCAGGCCGACGCCGAACGCCGCGAGGGCGGTGGCGCAGCCCAGCCAGTGGCCCCAGGCGTCGGTGCGTCGCCCGCCGAACAACAGGATCGCGGCACCCGCCAGCGGAAGCGCCACCAGCAGCCAGGTGTAGTGAGTCATGTTGGCGTCGTTAGCCTTTGAGTAGGTTCGCGTCGTCGACCGACGCCGACTTGCGGGCACGGAAAATCGTCATGATGATCGCCAGGCCGACGACGACCTCGCACGCGGCCACCACCATCGTGAAGAACGCGATCATCTGCCCGTCCAGGTGGCCGTGCATCCGCGCGAACGTGACGAACGCCAGGTTCACCGCGTTCAGCATCAGCTCGACGCACATGAACATCACGATGGCGTTGCGTCGCAACAGCACACCCGACGCGCCGATGGTGAACAGCAGGGCCGAAAGATAGAGGTAATTGGCCGGATTCATGAGGTGCCGCCTTGTGATAGGGAGGGGCTCGCCTGACGGGAGGGCGTTTCCTTACCGTCGGCGCCGCGGCTGCGCAGGATCGGCGACACCGACAGCTCCGAGTACGAACCGTCCGGCAGCAGCGCGGCCACGTCGACGGCGTTGTGGCGCGCGTAGACGCCGGGGCTGGGCATCGGGGTGGGGTGCCGACCGGCCTGGAATCTCTCCTGCGAGAGCTCCCGCTGCGTCTTACGCCGCTCGAAACGTTCGCGGTGTGCCAGTACCATCGCCCCTAGGGCCGCGGTGATCAGCAGCGCGCTGGTGAGTTCGAACGCCCAGACGTACCGGGAGAAGATCAGCGCGGCAAGCCCTTCCACATTGCCGTTCGCGTTGGCGGTGGTCAGCCCGGCGAAGCCGCCGGTCGCGCCGGCGCCGATGGCGGCGATCAGCAGAACGCCGAACCCCACGCCGGCCAGGACGGCGGCGATGCGCTGGCCGTGCAGCGTCTCCTTCAGGGATTCCGCGGAGTCCACGCCGATCAGCATCAGCACGAACAAGAACAGCATCATCACCGCGCCGGTGTAGACCACGACTTGGACGACGCCCAGAAACAGCGCGTCCTGGATCATGTAGAACACCGCCAGGATGATCATCGTCATCGCCAGGAACATCGCCGAGTACACGGCGTTGACCGCCAGCACCACCCCGATCGCCCCGATCAGCGCCAGCGCTCCCAGCACCCAGAACGCCACCGCCTCACCGGTGGAGGTGCGGACGATCGTCTCAGAAGCCAAATTGGAAGCCAGGAGCTGGCCCGTTACCCCAGTCACCGGGATTCCCCGGCGTTCTCGGTTTCGCGCAGGCCGTTCGCGGTGACGTTGCCCTGGTAGTAATCCTTGTCGGTGGCGCCGGGGGCCCGGGGGTGCGGCGGCGCGAGCATGTCCTGCAGCAGCGGCGCCAGCAGCCGGTCCTTTTCGTAGATGAGGTCGGCGCGGTTGTCGTCGGCCATCTCGTAGTCGTTGGTCATCGTCAGTGCCCGGGTGGGGCAGGCCTCGATGCACAGCCCGCAGCCGATGCAACGCAGGTAGTTGATCTGATAGACCCGGCCGTAGCGTTCCCCGGGCGAATACCGGAGCTCCTCGGTGTTGTCCGCACCCTCCACGTAGATCGCGTCGGCCGGGCACGCCCAGGCGCACAGCTCGCACCCGATGCATTTCTCCAGACCGTCGGGGTAACGGTTGAGCTGGTGACGGCCGTGATAGCGCGGCGCGACGGGACCCGGCTTCTCCGGATACTCCTCGGTGACGTGCCTTTTGAACATCGAGCCGAACGTCACGCCGAATCCGGCAATGGCGGCTAACGGCCGCCGAAAAACTTTAGCCACGTGCTTTCTCCTTGCTCGCGGCCGCCAGGGACTTCATCGGCAGCGGCGGTGTCGGGAATACCGGCGTGGGGGTCTGGCCGGCCGGGAGTTGCTTGGCCTCGCGGCGGAGCTGTCGCTCCAGTGCGCGAATACCGGGCGTGGCGAACGGTTTTCGCAGCAACAGCACCAGCGCCGTCGCGAAAACGATGCTGCAGGCGACCAGCACCGGGGTCCAGTGCGCGTACCCCTGGTTCTGCAGGGTGCGAATCACCGCCGCAATCAGCACCCAGACCAGCGAGGCCGGGATCAGCAGCTTCCAGCCCAGTCCCATGAACTGGTCGTAGCGCAGCCGGGGCAGGGAGGCCCGCAGCCAGAAGTAGACGAACAGGAACGTCCACATCTTGGCGGTGAACCAGAGCAGCGGCCACCACCCGGTGTTGGCGCCGGCCCACATGTTGATGGGCCATGGTGCGTGCCAGCCACCGAAGAACAGGACGGTGGCCAGCGACGAAACCGTCATCATGTTGACGTATTCGGCCAGCATGAACATCGCGAACTTCAGCGACGAGTACTCGGTGTGGAATCCGGCGACCAGCTCACCCTCGGCCTCGGGCAAATCGAATGGCGCCCGGTTGGTTTCGCCCACCATGGAGATCAGGTAGATGACGAACGACGGCAGCAGCAGGAACACGTACCAGACCCGGTCCTGCGCCGCCACGATCTGTGACGTCGACATGGAGCCGGCGTAAAGGAACACCGCCGCGAACGACAGCCCCATCGCCACCTCGTAGGAGATGACCTGCGCGGTCGAGCGCACCCCGCCCAGCAGCGGGTAGGTGGAGCCGGACGCCCAGCCGCCCAGCACGATCCCGTACACGCCGATCGCCGAAAGCCCCAGGATGAACAGCACCGCCACCGGGAGGTCGGTCAGCTGGAGCGGTGTGCTGTGCCCGAACACCGACACCACCGGCCCGAACGGGATGAACGCGAAGGCGGTGAACGCGGGGATGGTGGAGATGACCGGCGCCGCGAAGTAGACGAACTTGTCGACGCCGCCCGGCGTGATGGTTTCCTTGAGCGCCAACTTGATTCCGTCGGCCAGGCTCTGCAGGACACCCCACGGTCCCGCGCGGTTCGGTCCGGGCCGCAGCTGCATCCAGCCGAGAATCTTGCGCTCGAGCAGGATCGCGACCAGCACGTTGAGCATGAGGAACACGAAGATGGCCAGCGCCTTGCCCAGCACCAGCCACCAGGTGTCGTGTCCGAACGCGGTCAGGGAGGTCGTCGTCATGAGCCCACTCCGATTTTCACTGTGCTGCCCAGGGTTACGCCCAGCTGCCGGTGGACGGCGCAGCCCGGGGAGTTCAGCGGAAGCCACACCACCCGGTCGGGCATGTCGGTGATGATCAGCGGCAGGCTGATCGATCCGCGCGGCGTGCTGACGGTGACCGCGTCACCGTCGGCGGCGCCGATCTCGGCGGCCGTGTCGGCCGACAGCCGCACAGCGGGCTTGCGCGCGGTCCCGGCCAGATGCGGTTCGCCGTCTTGCATTCGGCCGTTGTCTAGCAACATCCGCCAGCCGGTCAGCAACGCCTCGCCGGGCCCGGGCTCGGTCGGCTCCGGGGCCGCGACCGCCGGGCCGGCGGCCCAATTGCCGTCCCAGGTGCCCAGCGCGGCGAGTTCGGCGCGGGCCGCCGCGGCGGTCGACAGCCCCAGGTAGACGCCCATCTCGTCGGCCAGGGCGTCGAGCACTTGGTGGTCGGACTGGCTGGCTTGCTCGCTACTCCAGCGCAGCGCCGGTTCGAACGGGCGGTAGCGGCCCTCCCAGTTGACGAAGGCCCCGGCCTTCTGCGTGGTCGGCGCGACGGGGAATACCACGTCGGCGCGGTCGGTAACGGCGCTGCGCCGCAGCTCCAGGCTGACCACGAATCCGGCGGAGTCCAGCGCGGCGAGCACCGCTTCGGGGTCGGCGAAGTCGTCGGGCTCGACACCGCCGACAAGCAGGGCGCCCAGCGTCCCGTCGGCGGCGGCGGCCAGGATGCCGTCGACGTCACGTCCTGGGGCGGAAGGCAATTCGGAGACGTGCCACGCCGCGGCGATCTGCGCGCGGGCGGTCTCGTCGTCGAGGGGGCGGCCGCCCGGCAGCAGGGCGGGCAGCGCGCCGGCCTCCAGCGCGCCCCGCTCGCCGGCTCGGCGCGGCACCCACGCCAGCCGGGCCCCGGTGGCGTCGGCGAGCCGGGCGGCGGCGGACAATCCGCCGGGCACCGTGGCCAGGCGTTCGCCGACCATGATGACCGCGCCGGCGGTGGACAGCAGTTCGCCCACCTCGCCGCTGGCCAGCCCGTCCAGCGCCGCCGCTTCGGCCCCCGGAACGGTTTTGACGAGCCGCCCGGACATCTTCACCAGCGCCCGGGTGGCGAACGGCGCCACCGCGTACACCGGTAGCCGGTGCTTGCGGGCGGCCTTGCGCAGCCGCAGGAACACGATGGGCGACTCGTCTTCGGGCTCGAACCCGACCAGCACCACCACCGGCGCCGATTCCAGATCGGAATAGCTGACGTCGCGCCGGCCGGCGATGCGCGACGCCAGGAAGTCGGCCTCCTCGGTGGAGTTCAGGCGTGATCGAAAGTCAATATCGTTGCTGTCCAACACGATTCGGGCGAACTTGGAGTACGCGTAGGCGTCTTCCAGGGTGGCCCGGCCGCCAACCAGCACGCCCGTGCGCCCGCGGGCCGCGTCCAGGCCCCGAATCGCTGTCGCCATCGCGTGCGACCACGACGCGGGCACCAGCGTGCCGTCGGCGTCGCGAATCAGGGGAGTGCCGATCACGTCCGGCTGGGTCGCGTAGGAGAACGCCCACCGCCCCTTGTCGCAGTTCCACTCCTCGTTGACTTCCGGGTCGTCGCCGGCCAGCCGGCGCAATACCTTGCCGCGGCGATGGTCGGTGCGCTGGGCGCACCCGGACGCGCAGTGTTCGCAGACGCTGGGACTGGACACCAGGTCGAAGGGGCGGGCCCGGAAACGGTAGGCCGTTCCGGTCAGCGCGCCGACCGGGCAGATCTGCACCGTGTTGCCCGAGAAGTACGAGTCGAACGGCTCATTGGCGTAGATGCCGACCTGCTGCAGGGCGCCGCGCTCCTGCATGTCGATGAAAATGTCCCCGGCGATCTGCTCGGAGAACCGCGTGCAGCGGGCGCACAGGATGCAGCGCTCACGATCCAGCAGCACCTGGGCGGAGATGTTGATCGGTTTGGCGAAGGTGCGCTTGACGTCGGTGAAGCGAGAATCGGCGCGGCCGTTGGACATCGCCTGGTTCTGCAACGGGCACTCGCCGCCCTTGTCGCACATCGGGCAGTCCAGCGGGTGGTTGATGAGCAGCAGCTCCATCACACCGTGCTGGGCTTTGTCCGCGGCCTCCGACGTGAGCTGCGTGCGCACGACCATGTCATCGGTGGCGACGGTGGTGCACGAGGCCATCGGCTTGCGTTGCCCCTCAACCTCAACCAGACACTGCCGGCACGCGCCGACCGGCTCGAGCAGCGGGTGGTCGCAGAACCGCGGGATCTGGATGCCCATCAACTCGGCCGCGCGGATCACCAATGTGCCCTTGGGCACGCTGATTTCGTTGCCGTCGATGGTCAGCGTCACCATGTCCGGCGGGCGCACCTCGTCACCGGTTTCGGTTTTGGCGGCACTAGTCAAGCGTCAAGCCTTTCCGTTCAGCATGGAGTCTCGGGGGTCGAACGGGCAGCCACCGTCTTCGACGTGCGCCACGTATTCGTCGCGGAAGTACTTGATCGACGACATCACCGGGCTGGCGGCGCCATCGCCCAACGCGCAGAAGGACTTTCCCAAGATGGTGTCGGAGATGTCCAACAGCTTGTCGATGTCCTCGGGAGTGCCCTTGCCGGTTTCCAGCCGCTCGTAGATCTGGTCCAGCCAGAAGGTGCCCTCCCGGCAGGGGGTGCACTTCCCGCACGATTCGTGCTTGTAGAAGTACGTCCAGCGGCGCACGGCTCGCACCACGCAGGTGGTCTCGTCGAAGATCTCCAGCGCCTTGGTGCCCAGCATGGAGCCGACCGCGCCCACGCCCTCGTAGTCCAGCGGCACGTCGAGGTGCTCGTCGGTGAGCAGCGGGGTGGACGACCCGCCGGGCGTCCAGAACTTGAGCCGGTGGCCGGCCCGCACCCCGCCGGCGTAGGCGAGCAACTCGCGCAACGTGATACCCAGCGGCGCCTCGTACTGGCCGGGCCGGGCGACATGACCGGACAGCGAATACAGCGTGAAGCCAGGCGATTTCTCGCTGCCCATCGACCGGAACCAGTCGACGCCGTTCAGGACGATGGGCGGCACGCTGGCGATCGTCTCGACGTTGTTGATCACCGTGGGGCAGCCGTAGAGCCCCGCCACCGCGGGGAACGGCGGCCGGAGCCGCGGCTGGCCGCGGCGGCCTTCCAGCGAATCCAGCAGCGCGGTTTCCTCGCCGCAGATGTAGGCGCCGGCGCCGGCGTGCACCACGAGCTCCAGGTCGAAACCCGAGCCGTTGATGTCGCGGCCCAGGTACCCGGCGGCGTACGCCTCGGCCACCGCGTTCTGCAGGCGGCGCAACACCGGCAGCACTTCGCCGCGCACGTAGATGAACGCGTGGCTGGCCCGGATTGCGTAGGCGGCGATGATGACGCCCTCGACGAGCACGTGCGGCGTCGCCAGCATCAACGGAATGTCTTTGCACGTACCGGGTTCCGATTCGTCGGCGTTGACCACCAGGTAGTGCGGCTTGGCGGCCGCGCCGGTGTCGCCCTGCGGGATGAACGACCACTTCGTTCCGGTCGAGAAGCCGGCGCCACCGCGCCCGCGCAACCCGGAGTCCTTGACCATGGCGATCACGTCGTCGGGCGCCATGGCCAGCGCCCTCTTCATCCCCTCATAGCCGTCGTGACGGCGGTAGGTCTCCAGGGTCCACGACTCGGGGTCGTCCCAGAACCGGCTGATGACCGGGGTGAGCGGCGTGGCCTGAGAGCTGGTCATGACTGGCCTCCGGGCGGGTTGGGCGCCTGCATGCCGTTTTCCTTCGCCACCCTCAGACCCGCCAGCGTGGCCTCGCCCGCACCGCCCTGGCCCTGGTCGGGCCGTTCGTCGGGCAGGCCGGCCAGGATGCGTGACGTCTCGCGGAAGGCGCACAGCGGGGCGCCGCGGGTGGGCGGTTTGGGCTCACCCGAGCGCAACGAGTCGACGAGCTCGCGGGCCGACTCCGGTGTCTGGTTGTCGAAGAACTCCCAGTTGACCATCACCACCGGCGCGTAGTCGCAGGCGGCGTTGCATTCGATGTGTTGCAGGGTGACGGAGCCGTCGGGGGTGGTCTCGTCGTTGCCGATGCCCAAATGCTCCTGCAGGGCCTCGAATACGGCGTCGCCGCCCATGATGGCGCACAGCGTGTTGGTGCAGACACCGACCAGATAGTCGCCGGTGGGTCCGCGGCGATACATCGTGTAGAAGCTCGCCACCGCCGACACCTCGGCGCCGGTCAGGCCCAGCTGCTCACCGCAGAACTCCAAACCGGCGGGGGTCAGGTAGGAGTCCTCGGCCTGTACCAGGTGCAGCAACGGCAGCAGCGACGAGCGCTTATCGGGGTAGCGGCCCATGATCTCCTTGGCGTCGACCTCCAGCCGCGCCCGCACCTCCGCCGAATACGATTGCGGCGCACCCTCAACCACGAACGCGTTGGGTTCCTCGGGCGGTGGTCCGAGCCGGATGAACACCGGCTGTCCTTGCGGGCCGGTCACCGATCCACCCCGCCCATGACCGGGTCGATGCTGGCGACCGCGGTGATCAGGTCGGCCACCATGCCGCCCTCGCACATCGCGGCGACCGACTGCAGGTTGGTGAACGACGGGTCGCGGTAGTGCACCCGATAGGGGCGGGTGCCGCCGTCGCTCACCATGTGCACGCCGAGCTCCCCGCGCGGTGATTCCACCGCGGTGTAGACCTGGCCCGCCGGAACACGGATGCCCTCGGTGACCAGCTTGAAGTGGTGGATCAAGGCCTCCATCGAGCCGCCCATGATCTTGGCGATGTGCTCCTGTGAGTTACCCATCCCGTCCGGGCCCACCTTGAGGTCGGCCGGCCAGGCGATCTTGCGGTCGGAGATCATGGTCGGGCCCGGCTTCAACTTGTCCAGACACTGCTCGACGATCTTGATCGACTCCCACATCTCGTTGACGCGAATCATGTAGCGCCCGTAAGCATCACACGTGTCGGCGGTCATCACGTCGAATTCGTAGTTTTCATATCCGCAGTACGGTTCGCTCTTGCGCAGGTCGTGCGGCAACCCGGTGGCGCGCAGGATCGGTCCGGTGATGCCGAGCGCCATGCAGCCGGTCAGATCCAGGTAGCCGACGTCCTGGGTGCGGGCCTTCCAGATGGCGTTCTCGTTGAGCAGACCGCCCATTTCGCGCAGTACCTGGCGCAGCGGCTTGAGGGCTTCGGCGATGTCGGACTCCGCGCCCGGCGGTAGATCCTGCGCCACGCCGCCCGGCCGGATGTAGGCGCTGTTCATCCGCAACCCGGAGATCTTCTCGAACAGGGTCAGCACGATCTCGCGGCCGCGGAAACCGACGAACATCGGGGTCATGGCGCCCAATTCCATGCCGCCGGTGGCGAGTGCGACCAGATGCGAGGAGATCCGGTTGAGCTCCATCATCATCACCCGGATGACGTTGACCCGCTCGGGTATCTGATCGGTGATGCCGAGCAGCTTCTCCACGCCCAGGCAGTACGCGACCTCGTTGAAAAACGGTGACAGGTAATCCATTCGGGTTACGAAGGTGACCCCCTGCGCCCAGTAGCGATATTCGAGGTTCTTCTCGATACCGGTGTGCAGGTAGCCGATTCCGCAGCGAACGTCGGTGACCGTTTCGCCCTCGATCTCCAAGATCAGCCGCAACACCCCGTGGGTGGACGGGTGCTGCGGACCCATGTTGACGACGATCCGTTCGCCGGGGTCTGCCTTGCGGGCGGCTTCGACGATCTGGTCCCAGTCCTGTCCGCCGGCGACCAAGACGGTCTCCGGGGCACCGCCATCGTGCGTCGCGTCGGTGATTGTGCTCATCAGTTGTACGCTCTCCGCTCGTCGGGCGGGGGAATCTGGGCTCCCTTGTATTCCACCGGAATGCCGCCGAGGGGATAGTCCTTGCGCTGCGGGTGGCCATGCCAGTCGTCGGGCATCTCGATGCGGGTCAGCGACGGGTGTCCGTCGAAGATGATGCCGAAGAAGTCGTAGGTTTCGCGCTCGTGCCAGTCGCTGGTCGGATAGACCCCGAACAGCGAGGGGATGTGCGGATCGCTGTCCGGCGCAGCCACTTCCAGGCGGACGCGGCGATTGTGCGTGATCGACTGCAACGGGTACACCGCGTGCAGTTCGCGACCGGTCTCGTGGGGGTAGTGCACCCCGCTGACACCCAGACACATCTCGAAACGCAGCCCCGGCTCATCGCGTAGGTGCTGGGCGACCCGGGGCAGCGCTTCGCGGCGCACGTGCAGGGTCAGCTCGTCGCGGTACACCACGACTTTCTCTATCGCGTCGGAGAATTCGACGTCCGCGCTTTTCAGCGCCTGGGCCAGTGTGTCGACCACGTCGTCGAAGTAGCGGCCGTAGGGTCGGGGGCTGCTGCCGGGAAGCATGACCTCGCGCACCAGGCGCCCGTAGCCGGACGTGTCACCCGAACCCTTGGCGCCGAACATGCCGCGGCGCACGTCGATCACTTCTTCGTCGGCCTGGCTGATCGCCTCTTGGGGACCTTGGTCGGGCGAGCTCATCGCAGCAGTCCGCGCATCTCGATCGTGGGCCGGGCCGCCAGCGCCGCCTGCTCGGCCTCGGCGATGGCTTCTTCGCGGTTGACGCCCAGAGGCATCTCCTGAATCTTCTCGTGCAGCTTCAGGATTGCGTGCAACAGCATCTCCGGCCGCGGCGGGCAGCCGGGCAGGTAGATGTCCACCGGAACCACGTGGTCCACGCCCTGCACGATCGCGTAGTTATTGAACATCCCGCCGGACGACGCGCACACGCCCATGGCCAGCACCCACTTCGGCTCGCCCATCTGGTCATAGATCTGGCGGAGCACCGGCGCCATCTTCTGGCTCACGCGGCCCGCGACGATCATCAGGTCGGCCTGCCGCGGCGTCGCCGAGAATCGCTCCATGCCGAACCGCGCTATGTCGAATCTTGGCCCGGCGGTTGCCATCATCTCGATGGCACAGCACGCCAACCCGAACGTCGCCGGCCACAGGGAATTCTTGCGAACGTAGCCGGCCACCTTCTCGACCGTTGACAGCAGAATCCCGCCGGGCAGCTGTTCTTCGAGACCCACGTCTACCTCAATCCCACGTCAGGCCGCCGCGGCGCCACACATAGGCGTACGCCACTAAGACCGTGAGCATGAACACCACCATCTCGACCAACGCGAACGTTCCCAGCGCGTCGTAACTGACCGCCCATGGATACAAGAACACGATTTCGATGTCGAAGACGATAAAAAGCATTGCGGTCAGGTAATACTTCACCGGGAACCGCTGGCCGCTCGCCGCGTGCGGGCCGCTGACCGGACTGTCGGTGGGTTCGATCCCGCACTCGTAGGGGGCCATCTTCGACTTGTTGTAACGCGTCGGGCCGGCCAGGCTCGCGATCGCCACCGATCCCACGGCGAAGGCCGCCGCTATCGCTCCGAGCACCAAGATGGGTATGTAGACGTTCAACTCGCTCCAAGATCTCCTCGTACGGGCCGCCGGTGCGGCGGCCGGGCGGGGGCCGGGCTGCTGTGACGTACGCGGGCTGCGGCACGTCACAGTGACCTTCACAACATAGCGTCGCGAAGACGGGTGTGTTTTGTCGGGGTGGGGGTATTCGCCTCGTTTTTGTGTCGCCGCAACCGGGCGGCCCGCCGCCGGTCGCGGCCGGGGTCACGCCGGCGCGTATCGACGCAGGTGAAAGGGCTAGCGCGTGGGTGTGCGGAGCAGTCCGAGCACCGTGCGGCCCAGCACGATGGGATCGAGGGGATGCGGCACTGCGGCTTCGGCCCGCGACCAGTTCGCCAGCCAGGCGTCGTCCGGGCGGCCGGTGAGCACCAGGATCGGTGGGCACGTGGAAAGTTCGTCTTTGAGTTGTTTGGCGATTCCCATGCCGCCGGTGGGCGTGGCTTCCCCGTCGAGAATGGCCAAGTCGATGCCGCCCTCGTCCATCTGGCGCACCACCATCGGGGCGGTCGCCACCTCGAGGTAGGTCAGCTCGGGCAGGTCCGGATGCAGATGCTTGCCCAGTGCCCGGATGACTTGTTCGCGGGTTTTGGCGTTATCGCTGTAGACCAGGATCCGCAGGGCAACGCTGGATTCGGGGCTGGAATCGGACACGGTGCAGATGCTACTGGTGTCGCACCGGCTTCACTGGGCAGCCCGCACGAAGACGGCTTCGGCCGCCGCCTTCGCCTTCGAGCCGATCATGCCGAGCCGGTTCCAGCCCAGGTCGAACTGGGTGCGATCCACCTTGGTTTCCCCGGCGATCCGGATCGAGCCGTCGTCGAGCTCGGTGATCGTGGCGGACAGGGGCAGCGGAGCGGTGATGCCCTTGATGGTGAAGGCCGCGCGGAGGTCTGCGGCCTTGCCTTTGGTCGGGTGCACCGCGGTGACGACGACGCTGATCTCACCGAAGCGCTCGACGTCGAAGAAGTCGGGCGAGCGCAGGTGCTTGTCGCGCCGGCCTATCCCCGTGTCCAGGGAGGCGGTGCGGATGTCGAGGCGGCCGAAAACCGCCCCCTTCGCCGTCAGTTGGCCGTCGCCGCTGAACTCGGTGAAGCGGCCCTTGACGTTCAGCAGGCCCCACAGGTTTGCGACCTTGAAGGTGATCTCCGAGCGGTCCGGGACGAGGTTCCACACGCCGGCCAGGTCGGGATCGTTCAGCAGCGATTCCAAAGTCGTCATCGTCACCCCCATCTCTCGTGGCGAATCTAACGCCTAATCCATCAACGGCGCGATCTCGGCGGGGTCGAAGTACTCGTCGATCCGGTCCAGCCGGCCGTCGCTGGCCACCCTGATCACGATGCAGACCCGCATCGAGATCGATTGGCCGGCATGGCCGGTGGCGTGCAGGATGTGCTGCTGAACGAAGCCGCCCTCGAAGAATCGCCGGTCCAGGATTTCGTAATGGCGCTCGGTGGTCGCGGTGATGAACCAGTTGATGACCCGCAGCGCGCGGGCCTTGCCGTCATCGCGGCGCGCGCCGACTCGCCACACCGCGATGTCGTCGCTCCACATCCGGTCAACCGCCGCGAAGTCACCCTTTTCGATCGCCGTGAACAGGCGGTCTGCCGCGTCGGCAACGATTTCCGCGCTCGCACCGGCCATGATCTCGCTCCTATTCGCTGGCATATCCGGGGTGGGCGGCGGCCACCCGGCGCCGCACCAACGTGCGCAGGCAGGCGGTGACTTCCAGGGCCCGCCCGTCCATCTCGCCGGCCCGAATCGCGGCGGCCAGCTCCTCCTCGTCGGCGAACCCGAGGTCGGCCAGCGCTTCGCGGGATTCGGCCTCGCTCTCGTCGAGCAGCTCGCGCTCCACGATGCGCAGCGCGTTGGCGGCCACCCTCGCATGGAAGTTGACCTGCCCGCTGGTCGCCGCCCGCACGTCGTTCTCCAGGAATTCGGCCACCGCGGCCACCAGCTCGGCGGCGAGCGGGCGCCCGTATGCGCCGATCATCAGGCCGCCCCTTCGAGCAGGTCGAGCAGGTCCCACTCGGTCTCGCACACGCGGCGGCCGATCGTGGCCAGCTCCACCGAGCGGAACTGCCCGCTCAAATGCCGCTCCGCCTGGTAGCGGCAGATGACGCCCCAGCGCAGCGTGGCCAGCACCAGCCACCAGTGAAACGCCACCCGGTCGACGCTAGTCCCGCCGGCCTGCTCGTAGGCGTGCAGGAAGCTTTCGATGCTGCCGAGCCCGCCGGCGCCGAGGTTGGCCGGGGCGCCGAAGCGCCAGGCGCGGATGCAGAACCAGGCCAGGTCGTCGTACGGGTCGCCGCGGTGTACCAGCTCCCAGTCGAGGACGGCGGCGAGGCGGGACCCGTCGACGATGAGGTTGCCCATGCGGTAATCCCCGTGCACGAGGACGTCCGCCGACGGCTCGGGCCGGTTGGCGCCCAGCCAGCGAAACGCCCATTCGAAGGTGGCCGTGGTGTCACCCATGGCGTCGAGCCGCTCACGCCACTGCGTGAGCGGGTCCTCGCGGGTTAGGCCGGGAATGTTCGGGTCGGCGCGGTGGATGGCGGCCAGGGCCTGCGCGCATTGCCGCAGCAGCTGCCCGCGGGCCGCCTGCCCGCCCGCGGCGTCGAGCTGACGCTGAATGCGCCGGACGATGGTCTCGCCCGCGATCTCGTCGCAGATCAGAAACGGATTGCCCAGTGCGGCAACCGAATCGTCGGCGATGAGGACGTGGGGGACCGGTGCGCCCGCCGCCGCGGCGGCGGCCTGGGCGCGTGCCTCCAGCTCCATGCCGGCGTGGACGTCGTCGGGCGCGCCGGTGCGCAGGATCAGCGCGTGGCGTCGCTCCCCGGCGACCGCGTTGAACGCCCACGTGGAGCGGCTGGCGCCCCCGGTCAGCACGCGCAGGTTCTCAATCGCGACATCGGCACCGAGGACCGGCGCCAGCGCCGCGGCGATCTGGGGGGCCAACTCCTCGGTCGATGTCACTTGCCAAACTTAAACAGCCGCTGCGCCACCCGGCGAATCTGGATCTCCTCGGCTCCCTCGGTGATCCGGTAGCGACGGTGGTGGCGGTAGATGTGCTCGAACGGCTCGTGCCGGCTGTAGCCGAGGCCACCGAAGATCTGCATGGCCCGGTCGGCGGCGTCGCAGACGAGTCGGTTGGCGCGGTAGTTGGCCATCGACACCTTGTCCGAGACCTCCATGTGGTGGTCCCGGTCCAGATGCCAGGCGGCATAGGCCACCAGCAGCCGCACCATCTGCGCTTCGGTTTGCAATTCGGCCAGCGGCCATTGCACCGCCTGGTTGACCGACAGCGGCTTGCCGAAGACGGTCCGTTTGCCGGCGTATTCGGCGGCGCGGTCGATGCAGTACTGGGCCGCGCCCAGGCTGCTGGCCGCCTGCCGAATCCTGTTCTCGTGCAGGAACGTCTGCGCGACCTCCAGGCCGCGGTCCACCTCACCGAGCACCGCGTCGGCGGGGACGCGGACGTCGGTCAACTGAACTTCGCCATGGTCGGTCGGCATGTTGAACGTCCACCAGTAGTAGGGGACGGTGAACCCGGGCGCATCCGTCGGCACCAGGAACGCCGTGATGCCCCGCGCCTGCCCGGGCTCTCCGGAGGTGCGCGCGAACACCAGGTCGTGGGTCGCGCGGTGGACCCCGGTGTTGAATCGCTTGGCGCCGTTGATCACCCACCCTCCAGGTTCCGAGCCGTCGGGCTGCGCGCGCGTCTCCAGCCACGTCGCGTCCGAGCCGTGCTGGGGCTCGGTCAGCCCGAACGCCATCGAGCGTTCCCCGGTGATCAGCGCTTCGGACCAGAGCCGTCGCTGCTCGTCGGTGCCGAAGCGCTCCATCATGATCACCTGCGGGAAGTTGCCGACGATCGAGGATTCGTTCTGCAGGTCGTTGTGCAGGCCGAGGCCCTTGTGCGCCAGGTGCTCCCGGATGACCGCCATGTCGACGTTGGTGCCGTCCCGGCCGCCCAGCGACGCCGGCAGCCCGTACCGCAGCCAGCCCGCCTGGTCGGCCCGCCTGCGCATCTCCGCGAGCAGATCCTCCCATTCGCGCGTCGGGATGCCGTCGTTGTCCCAGTCGGTGCGGGCATGTTCGCGGCGCTTGTCGAAGTACTGGATGTGGTCACGCTCCAGCGGTTTGATCTCCGCCTCGATGAATTCGTCCATCTGCGCGAGCAGACCCGGAAGGTGTTCGGGGAGTGTGAAATCCACAGTTTTCTCCTTCGAAAAGGCTCAAGCGCCGTAGAGGGTTTTCTTCCAGATCGTCGACAGGGTGGCGATGGCGTCCTCGTCGCTGATTTTGATGCCCAGGTTGGAGGGACCGACGAAGACGGTGGTGAAGTTCTCGAACAGCAGCGCGATGGCCGCCGCGGTGTGTTGCGGGTCGAGCTCGGTTCCGTAGCCCTGCTCCTGGGCGCGGCGAACGGAGGCGGCGACGATGTCCATGCCGAAGCGGCGGAATTCGTTCTGGACGGCCGCGAAGCGCCGCTGGGTGGCGGCCAGCTGGGCCACGGCGATCATGATGCCGATGTTTTGTTTGAACATGTTCCAGTACCCGGTGACCACGGAGGTGAAGAAGGCGTCGTCCTCCGGAGAGTCCGGTAACTCGAGACTCAAACCCGACGGCGTCACGACATCGTGCAGGAAGGACTCCGCGAGGGCGGCGAGCAGGTCTTCCTTGTCGGCGAAGTACCGGTAGAACACCGCGGGCGACTTGCCGGCAGCCGACGTGATGTCGGCCAGCGTGGTCCCGTGAAAGCCGCGCTCGGCGAACAGCTT
Organism: Mycobacterium sp. 852002-53434_SCH5985345; assembly: GCF_001667155.1. NCBI lineage: Bacteria > Bacillati > Actinomycetota > Actinomycetes > Mycobacteriales > Mycobacteriaceae > Mycobacterium > Mycobacterium sp. 852002-53434_SCH5985345. Next base: position 20,546 of record NZ_LZIE01000019.1, on the reverse strand, counting down.
TCGGGCGGCCAGCTCGATGGCCTGCCTGGTCTGGCGGCCCTTGGCGGTGCGCGCTTCCGGTGCGGGCATCAGGTCCGCATCCGGTCGCCGGCGCGCAGCAGGGCGCTCGGCAGATCGTGGCCGACAACGGATTTGGCGACGTCCGCCGCGGCGATGGCGGCCTGCAGGTCGACGTCGACGTCGATGCCGCTGTCGCGCAGCAGGTACACCAGATCCTCGGTGGCGATGTTGCCGGTGGCACCCGGGGCGAACGGGCAGCCGCCCAGCCCGCCGACGGAGGAGTCGAGCCGGGTCACCCCGGAGCTGACCGCGGCGTAGGCGCTGGCCAGCCCCGAGCCGCGGGTGTTGTGGAAATGCCCGCCCAGCGGCAGGTCGCCGATCACCGGACGCAGTTGCGCGATAAGCGAACTCACGCGCCCCGGGGTGGTGGTGCCGATCGTGTCGGCGATGGAAAGGCGGTCGGCGCCCCGGTCGCGCGCGGCCGCGGCGATGTCGAGCACGCGCTCGGGCGGGGTAGGTCCCTCGAATGGCGAGTCCCACGCGGTGGCGATGACAACCTCGACGGTGACGTCAGCGCCGTGCGCGATGGCGACGATCTCGTCGATCGTCTTGGTGGCCTCGGCGCTGGTCCGCCCGACGTTGGCCTGACTGAACGTGTCGTCGGCGGCGACCACGTACTCGATCGAGCGCAGCCCCGCCGCGACGGCGCGCTTGGCGCCGTTCGGGCTGGCCACCAGGGCGGAGAACTCGATGTCGGGGTAGTCGTGCAGGTGGGCGGCGAGCTCGGCGGCGTCGGCCATCGACGGCACTTTCGACGGCGAGACGAACGCCGTGGCCTCCACCTCGCGGACCCCGGTCGCGGCGACCGCGGCCAGCAGTTCGAGCTTGGCCGACAACGGAATCGGCGTTTCGATCTGCAGGCCGTCGCGCAGCGCGACCTCGCGGATGACCACGTGTGCGTTCACAGCACCTCCTCGGCCCGTAACTCTTCGAGTTCCGCCGCGGTCTTGCCCAGCAGCCCGATGTAGACGTCGTCGTTGTGCTGGCCCGGACGGGCGGGCCCGGCGTTGCGCACGCGGCCCGGCGATTCCGACAGCACCGGCACGATGCCCGGCCCCAGAACGTCCCGCCCGAGCCTTTCATCGAAGTGTTCGACCAGCATGCCGCGGGCCCGCAGTTGCGGGTCGTCGACCACCTCCGCGACCGTGTTGATCGGCCCGGCTATCACCCCTGCGGCGCTGAGGGTTTCGATGATGTCGCCCGGCTGGCGGTCCGTGGCCCACGCGCCGATGATCTCGTCGAGTTCATCCTGATTGCGGCCGCGCGCGCGGTGCGTAGCGAACCGGTCGTCGATGGCCAGCTCCGGGCGCCCCATCGCCTTGCACAGCCGGGCGAAGACGGTGTCCTGGTTGGCGGCGATCACCACCCACGAGCCGTCGGCGCTGCGGTAGATGTTGGACGGCGCGATGCCCTCGAGCCGGGTGCCCGACGGCCCGCGCACCACGCCGCCGACGTCGTAGTCGGGGATGGTGGATTCCTGTACGGCCAAACAGGATTCGGTCAGTGCGACGTCCACCACCTGGCCGCGCCCGGTAATGCTGCGACGGTACAGCGCCGCCATCGCTCCCTGGGCGCCGAACATGCCGGCCAGGGTGTCGCCCAGCGATAGCGCCAGCCTGGGCGGCGGCCCGCCGGGGAAGCCGTTGAGATGGCGCAGCCCGCTGGCCGCCTCGGCCACCGAGGCATACCCGGCCTTGTGGGCGTCGGGGCCGGTCTGGCCGTAGCCCGACACCCGAACCAGGATGATTCCCGGGTTGCGGGCGCTCAGCACGTCGTAACCCAGCTCCCATTTTTCGAGCGTCCCCGGGCGGAAGTTCTCCACGATGATGTCGGACTTCTCGACGAGGTCGCAGAACAGTTCACGGCCACGTGGCCGGCGCAGGTCGAGGGTGATCGCTCTCTTGTTGCGCGCGTGCACCGTCCAGAAGACGTGCTGCCCGTCGAGCTCGGCCTGGCCCCAGGTGCGCAACGGGTCCGGGGCGCCGGGGGGTTCCACCTTGATGACGTCGGCGCCCATGTCGCCCAGCAGCCGTCCGGCGAAGGGGCCCGCGATCAGCGTGCCCAGCTCGAGCACCCGGACCCCCTCCAGCGGTCCGGTGGGTGTCACTGCGCCCCCGCGAAGTCGTGGCGGACCAGCCAGTCGGTCGCGATGTCGACGGCCGCGCGCAGCTTGTCGCGCTGATCGAGGCCCGCGTAATAGTGGGTGGCGCCGGGGATTTCGTGCATCTCTTTGTCATGATGCCCGATCGCGTTGAAGAGCCGCCGCGTGTGGCTGGGCGTGCAGGCGTCGTCGGCCAGGTTGCCGATCACCAACGCAGGGACGGCGATGTCGGCGCCGCAGGCCACCCCGTCGCCGCGGGCGTCGTCGTAACTCCATTGCGAGAGCCAGCCGCGCAACGTCGAGAAGCGGGCCAGCCCGACCGGGCTCATGTTCACCACCTGAGGATCCCCCAGGTAACAGGTTCCCGGGGTGCGTTCGTTGGGATCGACGGTCGGGTCCAGCCAGCGCGGGTCGGCCATGGTGCCGTGCACTACGAAACAGAACTCCTCGTCGGGACGTCCGGCGGCCTTCAGTTCGGCGAGCTTGCCCTTGACCCACGCGGTGATGCGGCGGTTGCGTTCGATCTGTGCATTGCGGTAGCGGGCCAGGAATTCTTGGCTGTATGGCGGCTGGTTCGGGTTATCCGGGTTGTACAGGTCGAGCTCGGGATCGCGTTTGGTGGGGTCGGATTCGTCGAGGATCGAGGCGTCGAGCCATTCGGTCAGCGTGCCGTGCCGGCTGATGTGCGCCGCCAGCAGCATGATGCCGTCGGCGGGGATCAGGTCCAGGGCGGTCAGGTCGGGGCCGTCGCCCGACGGGCTCGAGGTGATGGTCGGGTGCTGGGCCTGCTGCTGGTAGAACATCGACAGCGAGCCGCCGCCGCTCCAGCCGGCCAGCACCACCTTCTCGTAACCCAGCCGCTTCTTGGCGTCCTTGATGCACTCGCCGAGATCCTCGACCACCTTCTCCATCAGCAGCGCGGAATCGGTGCCGCGGAACCGGCTGTTGCAGTAGATGACGTGATGGCCTGCCCGGGCCAGTGCGTTGATCATCGGCAGGTAGGCCCCGCCGCCGATCGGGTGCATGAACACCAGCACGGTGTCCGACGGCTTGTCCACCGGCCTGAGCAGGTAGCTCTCCAGCACCGTGATCTCGGCCAGGCCGCCGTAGACGTCGCGGACAGCGGAATTGTTCTGGAAAGCAACGAGATAGGGGATTCGCTCGTATTCGTGGCGGGTCGTCATGGTCAGTGTTGTCCTAGGTCGTGGGCCAGCACCTCGGGCGAGGGGGTCAGGCGTCGGCGGGTATCGACGGCGATCACTTGCCAATCGACGCGGGAGTAATCATCGAACTTGCGGCGCGCCCGTTCCCGCGCCTTCTCCGGTGCGCCGTGGTGGACGCCTTGCGGCGCATGGGAAATCAGGCCGGGGGGCATCGGGATGCCGTAGAGCGAGCCGCCGTGGAAGAAGGCGATCTCGTCATAGTCGACATTGCGGTGATACCACGGGGTGCGCTCGGTGCCGGCGACGCCTTCGGCGGGTTTCGGCAGGAAATTCATCACGTAGACGCCGGTGGCCTGCATGAACAGATGGACCGTCGGCGGCAGGTGGACGCTGTCGGAGGTGACCACGTTGTAGTCGGCGATGTTGAACGTGAACGGGAAGTTGTCGCCGCGCCAGCCTTCGATGTCGAGCGGATTGTGTTGGTAGAACAGCGTTGTGGGGCCACCTTCATGGATGAGCCGGACCTCGTACTCGTCCCTGCCGTCGTCCTCGATGGGTGCAGGGTCGGGGATGGTCATCTGCGACGGGTCGAACGGGAAGTGGCGGCCCAGCGGCCCGGCCGGCGGCACCCGGAACTCGTCGGTGGCCTCGACCATCAGCAGGGTGGTTTCGCTGTCGGGCACCTGGCGCCTGGTGCACGCCTTCGGGATGTAGACCCAGTCGCCGTCGGAGTAGCGCAGTGGCCCGAACTCCGTTTCGATCAGGCCGGCGCCCTGGTGGACGAAGCACAGCAGGTCGCCGTCGACATGGCGGGTGTAGAACGGCATCGGCTCGTGGCGGCGGCTCAACAGGATTCGGCAGTCGGCGTTGCTGAACATCAGCAGGGGACCGCCGCCGGCGTCGGTGGCGTCGCTGGGCTTGAGCTGGCCGGCCAGCACGTCGACGGGGCGCAGCGGGCCGACCGACCGGTAGGCGGTGGGGTCGTGGCGGCGGTAGAGGTTCGCCGTGCGTCCGGTGAATCCGCCCCGGCCCAGCTCGTCGTCCTTGAGCCCGTCGAGGTCTGCGTGCAGGCGGCGCGGTGTCTTCCCTTTTCGCAAGTGGACGAAGGATTCCATGGCTGACCTCCGGCTCGGACGACGGATAAAACTGAAAGTGACATTACTTTTTGTTTCCGTGCCGCACAAGGGCCGGCGCCGTCCGCGAGACATAATCCGTTGCGACCCGATTCGGCGTGTCTTCGCCGACGTTTATGTGTCGCCGATCAACGGCCCATCGCGTCAGTCGCGGACGCGCACCACGACCTTGCCCTTGGCGGTGCGGTTCTCCAGGGACGCGACCGCCGCGGCGGCGTCGTCCAGGGGATAGACCTCAGGGTTGGGCGGAGCCAACTGACCCGAGGCGAGCAACTTCTCCAGTCCGGCCCACTGCTCGGCCAGCGCGTTCGGATGCGTCGCCGTCCAGGCGCCCCAGCCCACGCCGACCACGTCAATGTTGTTGAGCAGCAACCGGTTCACCTTCACGGTGGGGATGTCGCCGCCGGTGAAACCCACGACCAGCAGCCGGCCGCCCGGGGCGAGCGAGCGTAGCGAGTCGGTGAACCGGTCGCCGCCGACCGGGTCGAGCACGACGTCGACGCCGCGGCCGCCGGTGAGCTCCTTGACCGCGTCCTTGAACCCGTCGGCCAGCACCACATCGGTGGCCCCGGCGGCGGTCGCGACGTCCGCCTTCTGTTCGGTGCTGACGACCGCGATGGTGCGCGACGCCCCGAGCAACGATGCCAGCCGCAGCGTCGAGGTCCCGATGCCGCCGGCGGCGCCGTGCACCAGCACCGTCTCGCCCTGGGCCAGCCGGCCGCGCACGGTCAGGGCGAAGTACACCGTGAGGTCGTTGAACAGCAGGCCGGCGCCCGCCTCGAAACTGACGTTGTCGGGGAGCTTGAACACCCGGTCGGGTTGCAGGATCGCGACCTCGGCCATGCCGCCGGACAGCATCGTCAGTCCGACGACCCGGTCGCCGGCCCGCACGTGTGCGCCATCCGGCGCCGAACGCACGACACCGGCGATCTCGGCTCCCAGCACGAACGGCGGCTCGGGGCGGTACTGGTACAGGCCCCGGGTCAGTAGGGCGTCGGGGAAGGCGGCACCGGCGGCGTACACATCGACGACCACGCCGTCACCCGACGGTTCGTCGATCTCCGCCACCTCGACCGCGTCCGGACCGTCCAGCCGAATCACCCGTGCAGCTCGCATGGTCGGTCAGCCTACTGCCGGCTCAGAATCCGCCCGCGACCCGCACCACCGCCCGCCCGGTGAACTTGCCGGCCCGCACCTGGTCCAGCACATCGACCACATCTTTGATGTCAACGTCGCTGGTGAGTGCGTCGAGATGACGCGGCCGCAATGAATCGCCCAGCAGCGCCCACAGTTTGCGGCGCGGGCCGATCGGCATCTGCACCGAATCCATCCCGAGCAGAGCGATGCCGCGCAGGATGAACGGCATCACCGTGGTCTTCAATCCCGGGCCACCCGTGAGGCCGCTACAGGCCACCGCACCGCCGTAGTCGACGGTGCTCAGCACGTCGGCCAGGGTCGCCCCGCCGACGCAGTCCACCGCGGCCGCCCAGCGCGCCTTGGCCAACGGCCGAGGTTTGGCGTCGGGGTCTTCCGGCAGCCGGCCGATAACCTCCGCGGCGCCAAGCTCTTTCAGCAGCTCGGCCGCCCCCTCCTTGCCGGTCGAGGCGACCACCCGATACCCCTTGGCGGCCAACAGGTCCACGCTGACGGAGCCGACACCGCCGGAGGCGCCGGTGACGACCACCGAACCGGCGCCGGGTTCGATGCCCCAGTCGATCAGCGCCTGCACGCTCATCGCGGCGGTGAAGCCGGCGGTGCCGATCGCGGCGCCCTCGTGCGGGCTCAATGCGCCGAGGGCAACGACCTGGTCGGCCGGCAGTCTCGCGTATTCGGCGTAGCCGCCGTGGTGGCCGGTGCCGATCTGGTACCCGTGGGCCAAAACCTTCTCGCCGACGCTGAAGTCGGGTGACTGCGACTCGACGACCTCGCCGGTCAGGTCGATACCCGGCACCACGGGGTAGCTGCGCACCACGCCGCCGCCGGGGGTCAGCGCGAGCGCGTCCTTGTAGTTGACGCTTGAATAGAGCACCCGGATCGTCACCTCACCCGCCGGCAGGTCCGACTGACTCAAAGTCTCGACCGACGCGGTTATCCGGTCACCATCTTCGCGAGCGACGAGCGCTTGAAACGTGTCCATGCCTCGACGCTAACCTCACGGTATGGATTCCTTTCCACTCGGTCGCTTTTCGGTCTCCCGGGTGGGCTTCGGCGCCATGCAGTTGCCGGGCCCGAACGCGTTCGGGCCGCCCCGGGACCGCGACGAGGCGCTGGCCGTGCTGCGGCGGGCGGTCGAACTCGGCGTCGACCACATCGACACCGCCCAGTTCTACGGTCCCGACGTGGCTAACGAGCTGATCCGCGAGGCGTTGCATCCCTATCCGGAGAACCTGGCACTGGTGAGCAAGGTGGGCGGCCGTCGCGACGACAGCGGCGGCTGGCTGCCGGTCGACGCGCCGTCCGACTTGCGCCGCGACATCGAGACGAACCTGCGTGCCCTCGGTGTCGACCAGCTGGCCGCGGTCAACCTGCGCGTGTTCGAAAGCGACGGGCCGGATCAGCTGTTCGACGACCAGCTGTCGGTCATGATCGAAGCCCGCGACCAGGGCCTGATCGGCGGCATCGGGCTGAGCAACGTCAACCGCGAACACCTACGGCATGCGTGCGAGCGCACGGAAATCGCCTGTGTGCAAAACGCGTTCAATCTGGTTCAGCGCGAGTCGGCGCCGGTTCTTGCCGAGTGCGCGGCGCGCGGGATCGCGTTCGTTCCGTTCTTCCCCCTGGGGGCCGCCTTCATGCGGCCCAACCCGGTGCTCACCCACCAACTCGTGGTCGACGCCGCCGAGCGGCTGGGACGCACGCCGGCGCAGGTCGCGTTGGCGTGGACGCTGAGCCTGGCGCCCAACGTGCTGCTGATCCCGGGAACGTCGTCGGTGCGACACCTCGAGGAGAACCTGGACGTCGCGTCCATCGAACTCGACGGCGACGTGCGCGAGCAGCTGAACGCGGTCGCTATTTGAGCTCGGCCGACGACAACCCGAGCAGGCGGCGGGCGACCACCAACTGCTGGATCTGCTGGGTGCCCTCGAAGATGTCCAGGATCTTGGAGTCGCGCGCCCACTTCTCCAGCATCGATTGCTCGGAATAGCCTGTCGTACCAGCCAATTCGACGGACTTGAGGGTGACGTCGCTGGCCATCCGGCCGGCCTTGGCCTTGCTCATCGACGCCTCTTTGGAGTTGGGGATCTTGTTGTCGGCCTGCCACGCCGCCCGCAGCGCCAGCAGGTAAGCGGCCTCCCAGTCGGCCTCCATCCGCAGGAACTCGGCCGCAGCGGCGCTCTGCGCGTGCGACGGTTTGTCGTAGGAGATCTCCACGCCGGCCTCGGTGAGGATCTTGCGAATTTCCTCGAGGGCGGCCCGGGCGACGCCGATCGCCATGGCCGCGACGATGGGCCGGGTGTTGTCGAAGGTCTCCATCACGCCCGAAAAGCCCTTGCCGACCTCAATTTCGGGGTTTCCCAGCAGGTTTTCCTTGGGGATGCGGACGTTGTCGAACCGGATCGCCGCGGTGTCGGAGCCCTTGATGCCAAGCTTGCGTTCGAGCCGCTCGACGGTGACGCCGGGGTGCTCGCGCGGGACGATGAACGACTTGATCGCCGCGCGCCCCTGCGACTTGTCCAGCGTGGCCCACACCACGATGTGGGTGGCGCGCGAACCGGCGGTGACATAGATCTTCTCGCCGTTGATCACGTACTCGTCGCCGTCCAGCTTGGCGGTGGTCGACACCGCCGCCGAGTCGGAGCCGAAACCCGGCTCGGTGATGGCCATCGCCGCCCACACCTTGCCCAGGCGTTCCAGCTGTTCTTCGGTGGCCACCGCGGAGATGGCGGCGTTGCCCAAGCCCTGGTAGGGGACCGAGAGCATCATCGCGACGTCGCCCCAGCAGGCCTCCAGGGTCTGCAGCAGCGCAGCCATGTTGGCGCCGTTGTGGTTTTGGTCCCGGTCTTTGTTTTCATCGCCCAGGTTGTCGGCCCCGGCGAATTCGATTGATTCCGAGGCGCCAGCGAACAGGTTGTACAGCGTGTCGAGTTCGACCGGGTAGGCGTGCTCCTTGAGGTCGTACTTGCGCGCGATCGGTCGCATCAGCTCCGCGGCGCCCTGATGGGTCTTGACGACGACCGCCTGCAGCTTGCGGGGCAGTTCCAGATTGATTGCCATGGTTGAACTTTCAGCTCGTGTTAGATAACTACGACGCCCTCGGCGACGCCGATGGCCCGCAGGTCGCGGTACCAGCGCTCGACCGGGTGTTCTTTGGTAAAGCCGTGGCCGCCGAGCAGCTGCACGCCGTCCAGGCCGATCTGCATACCCTTGTCGGCGCCCAGCCGCTTGGCCAGCGCCGCCTCGCGGACAAAGGGCAGGCCCTGCTCGGCGCGGGCGGCCCCACGCCAGGTGATCAGCCGGAGTCCGTCCAGCTCGATCGCGATGTTGGCGCACATGAATGCGACGGCCTGACGATGCGCGATCGGCTCGCCGAAAGCCTCGCGCTCCTTCACGTAGGGCACGACGTAGTCGAGCACCGCGTGCGAGGTGCCCACCGCCAGCGCCGCCCAGCCCAACCGGGACAGCGCGATGGCCTCCGAGTAGTCGTCATCGGTCGCCTCGTCCTCGCCCAGCCGCGCGCTCAGCGGGACCGTGACGCCGGACAGCTCGACGTGGCCCAGGGCGGCCGCGCGGATACCCATGCTCGGATCCGCCCTGACGGTAAGGCCTTTCGTCGACGACTCGACGATGAACAGGGCGGGCCTGCCGTCGAGCTGCGCTCCGACGATGAACAACTCGGCGTCGGCCGCCGCCGGGACCAACGACTTCACGCCATCGATGCGGTAGCCGCTCGGTGTGCGCGCCGCGGTGGTCGTCAGACGGGTGGGGTCGAACAGCGGTTGCGGCTCGGCGATCGTGACGCAGGCCTGGGGAACATTCTCGCCGGCGAACTCGTGCAGATAGGTGGCCTGCTGGTCCGCGCTGCCCCAGTGGGTCAGCGCGGCGGCCACGCCGCCGGGGGCCAGGATCGGCAGCGCGAGACCCATGTCGCCGTAGGCGAGCGCCTCGGCCACCAGCACGTTGGTCACGCTGGAGCGGTGCGCGGCGATGCCGTCGAAGTCCTCCGGGGTGTTGATCGCGGTGATGCCCAACTCGGCGGCCTTGGCGATCAGGTCGGGCGGGTAGGTCGCCGCCTCGTCGGCGTCGTGCGCCGCCGGCCGCAACACCTCCTCGGCGAATTCGCTGAGGGTCTCGACGATCATCTTCTGGTCGTCGTCGGGCGTCAGGTCGAAGTAGTCCTTGCCGCTCGACTTCAGCCGGGTCGGTCCGCCGCGCAGATTCTGCAGCCGCTTGAACTGGCGGGAGGCAGTGGCGGCGGTGGAGAAGACGGTCTTGGTGCCGTACTGCAGCCCCCGGTTGACCGGATCGCGCAGGCGGTACTTGTCCAGGAATTCCTGGCCCATCAGCGGAGTGAGCAGCGCGATGGCGATGTCGACGCCGGTGCGCTTGTGGGGTTGCAGCCCGATCCCGCTCTGCTGGTCTTTTCGTTTGCGACGCGGGCGGGCGGATTTCGAAGTCTGTGTTGAACCGGAGCCAGTGTCGGTCATGTCGGCAGCCTGTAGTAGTCGGGGCAGTGCGGATAAACCTATCTTACTCCGGAGTAAGATCACAGAGAACAGTTGTTAACTAATTCACAGACCGCCGGCATCGAGGCCGCGAAGCACGAGTTCGTGCAGCGGCCCGTTGGTCGCCACCGCGCTGCCGCGGTGCGGTCCCGCGACGCCGTCCAGGCCGGTGAACGTCCCGCCCGCCTCGCGCACCAGGATGTCGAGGGCCGCGAGGTCCCAGACGGACACCTCGGGTTCGGTGGCGATGTCGATCGCCCCCTCGGCCACCAGGCAATAGGAGAGAAAGTCGCCGAAGGCGCGCACCCGCCACACCGCGTCGGTCAGCGAGATGAAGCGTTCCCGTAGGCCGCGCTGCGCCCAGCCGGACAAGCTGGAAAACGACAAGCTCGCCGAATCGAGTTGTGCCACAGCGGAAACCGAGAGCCGACGGGGCGGTGCGCCGTCGACCGCGACGAAGGCGCCGTCGCCGCCCGCCGCCCACCACCGACGCTGCAGAGCGGGGGCGCTGACGACGCCGACCGTGGGCACACCGTCTTCGAGCAGCGCGATGAGACTGGCCCAGACCGGCACGCCGCGCACGAAGTTCTTGGTGCCGTCGATGGGGTCGATGATCCACTGGCGTCCGGTGAAGGTGGTGGTTCCGCCGAACTCCTCGCCGACAATGCTGTCGTGCGGCCGCTCGCGGTCCAGCGCCTCGCGCAGCTCGGTCTCCACCGCGCGATCGGCGTCGGTGACCGGGGTCAGGTCCGGCTTGGTGTCAACGCGCAGGTCGAGTGCCCCGAACCGCGCCGACGTCAGCGCGTCGGCGCGGTCGGCCAGCGTCAGCGCCAACGTCAGATCGTCCCGGCTCATGACGCAGTCCTATCACGGCCCTACCATGGCGGCGTGTGGGAATTCGGTGTGCTGTTCCTGTTGGCGGCCGTCTTGGCGGTCGCTCTTGCCCAGCGGTTCCTGCCACGCGGCCCGCGCGGCGAGGTGCTGAACGGTACGTTGCTGGTCACCGGCGTGAGTCCACGCCCGGAGGCCACCGGTGAACAGTTCGTCACCATCGCCGGTGTGATCAACGGGCCCACCGTCAGCGAGCACGCCGTGTATCAGCGCATGGCCGTCGACGTCGACCAATGGCCGACCATGGGCCAGTTGATTCCGGTGGTGTACTCGCCGAAGAATCCGGACAACTGGAGGTTCGCACCCTCCGAGGCGCCCCCGGTGTAGCCCGGTCAGCCGGCCGCGGGCGGGTGCGCCATTACCGCGATGCGAACGCCATAGCTGGGGACCAGATGTGGCGCTTACCTGTCACCCGCGATTGTTGAAGTTGTCGACGATGCCCCGCAGCGCCTCCGGATGCCGCAAGAACGGCGTGATGATGTCTACCGGCAGCGGGAAGACGACGGTTGAATTCTGGTCCGCGCCCAATTCCAACAGCGTTTGCAGGTAACGCAATTGCAGCGAGGCGGGGCTCTTCGAGAGTGTCTCCGCCGCTTCACGCAGCTCCTCGGAGGCCTGCAGCTCCCCGCGGGCGTTGATGACTTTCGCGCGGCGTTCCCGTTCGGCCTCGGCCTCGCGCGCCATCGCCCGCTGCATCGACTCGGGAATCTCGACGTCTTTGATCTCCACGACCCGGACCTGCACGCCCCAGGGCTCGGTCTGCTTTTCGATGATCGTGCGCAGATCGCTGTTGAGGTCCTCCCGGTGTGCCAGCAGGGTGTCCAAATCGACCCGGCCGAGCAGCGAACGCAGCGTGGTCTGGGCGATCTGGGAGGTGGCCACCGCGTAGTTCTCCACCGCCAGAATCGCTTTCAGCGGCTCCATCACCTGGAACATGACCACCGCGTTGACCCGGGCTGGCACGTTGTCGCGGGTGATCACCTCCTGAGGGGGGATGGTCAGCGTCACCAGCCGCTGGTCGACGCGGATCATCTTGTCCAGAAAGGGGATAAGGAGACGAAGCCCGGCACCGTAGAGCGGGCGCACATGCCCCATCCGGAAGACGACTCCGCGTTCGTACTCGCGCAGCACTGCCAGGGACCACCGCGCGAGCACGGCAAGCGCGACAATCCCGGCGACAACGACGATCACAACGGTGGTCATGTTGGCTTGCCCTCCTTGCTTTCCCAGCCGCCCCAGCGGGTGGAATACCTGTCTATCGCCGCGGCCGCCTGGTCCTCGAGCGCGGTGCGGTGCGGAAGGTGCTCCGGCGCAGTGGACGGGGTGTTCCACAAGTGGCGGACCAGCGGCTGGCCGAGCAGCGCGACAACCCCGATGGTGCCGGTCAAGACCAACACGTCGGCACCCGAGTGGTTGGCGACCAACATGGCCAGCGGCAACACGATGCCGAAGGCGGCCACGCAGCAGGCGATCCCGCGGTGGAACCGCCCAGCATCCGAGTGCGGCCACGGGTCCACCTCGCGGCTGATCTCCCGGCCGTGATCGGACGTCGTACAGCTGGACTTGACGGGACAGCTGTTGCACACCACCGGTTGGGCGCGATATCGCATGACCCGGTGCCGCGGATCGAACGAAGTCGGCCACAGCCAGTGGTCCTGTGGACACACCCAGGCGTCATGGTCGGGGCGGTAGGTGAATTGGCCTGTGCGCCAACGGGCCGCGCGCGCCGACGCCCGTCGGGCCATCGAGTCGAAACTCCACCCGATGGCCAGCAGGCCAAGGGAATACCCGGCGATCAGCCATACGGAGGCGGCCGGCTGAGTCACCGGTCAGTCCCTCGCCGACACCGCGGCACCGGTCTCCGGCTCGGTCGGGGCTTCGACGTACAGCGGATGTTCGGGCAACTCCTGCACCGTTGAACCCGTCCGGAAGTTCCGCAAGGCCGTCCATGCGATCCAGACGAACGGCAGCACACCGCCGACGATCAGGATGACGTCGCCGGGCAGCCGGAGCCATTCCAGGACGGCGTTGCCGGGCCTGGTGATGTAGCCCAGGGAGCGCGCCTCGAAGTAGCCGTCGTTGACCGAGTGGTAGAGCTGCAGGACGCCCAGCGGCAGCAGAGTCACGAACACCATCCACGCGAGACCAATGTTCATGCACCAGAACGAGGTTCGCGCCAGCTTCTCCGGCCACTTGTCGGCCGGGATCACGTAGCGGAACGCGAACATGGCCAGGCCGACGGCGAGCATGCCGTAGACGCCCATCATCGCGCCGTGGGCATGGTTGGCGGTCAGCGCGGTGCCGATCTGGTAGTAGGACACGATCGGCAGGTTGATCAGGAAGCCGAAAATGCCGGCCCCCAAGAAGTTCCAGAATCCGACGGCGACCAGAAACATGACCGCCCAGCGATGCGGGAAGGGCTTGCTGTCGCCGGACTGCTGCCGCGAACCCAGCTGCAGGAATGCCCACGCCTCGACGGTGAGAAAGGTCAACGGAATGACCTCGGCCGCCGAGAAGAACGCGCCCAGCGCCATGTGTTCCACCGGCGTGCCCGAGAAGTACAGGTGGTGCATGGTGCCGATGACCCCGCCCGCGGAGTACAGAATGACGTCAAGGAAGATCACGCCCAGCGCGATTCGCTCGCGCACCACGCCGAGCAACACGAACATGTAGGCCACCATCACCGTGGTGAACAACTCGAGGAAGTCCTCGACCCACAGGTGCACCACCCAGAACCGCCAGAATTCGGCGACGGTGTAATGCGTGCCGCTGCTTGCCAATAGCCCGACGGTGTAGAACGCCGGGATCGCCAGCCCGGAGAAGAAGAACAACCACGGCATGTTCATCTTCGATTCGCCTTTGAGCCGGGCACGCATGCCCCGGAAGATGATCGCAATCCACACGAACAGGCCGATGATCAGCAGGATCTGAAACAGCCGCGGCAGATCGAGATACTCCCACTGCTGGGACAGCAGCCCATGCGGGATCACTCCGTAGATGGAGAGTGCCTCGCAGATCAGCGATCCGAACACCACCACCGCGACCGCGCCCAGCAACACGTAGGCCAGCAAGCCCTGACGGCGCGGCTCGCGGCGCGCGATGAACGGCACCAGGAAGATGCCCCCGGCCAGGAAAGCCGCCGCGGTCCAGAACAGTGACAGTTGCACATGCCAGGTGCGGGCCAGGTTGTACGGCAGCACCCGGGCCAGATCCAGCCCGAAAAAGTTCGACAAGTCGGCCCGGTAATGCTCGGCCGCCGCGCCGAGCAGCGTCTGCGCCAAGAACAACACGGACACGATCGCGAAGAACCAGATCGTGGCACGCTGCGCGGGCGTCAGGCTCACCTCACCCGGCTGGCGGAAGGAAAGCGTGGACGACTCTGCGCCGTGCCAGCCGACCTTCTGGCTCCAGCGCCCGTAGACCGCGAACATGACGCCGATTCCGCCCAGCAACGCAATCAGCGACAGCGCCGACCACACGATCACCGCCGCGGTGGGCCCGTTGTCGACGCGGGATTCCGCCGGCCAGTTGTTGGTGTAGCTGTACTTGTGGCCGGGGCGTTCGGCCGCGCCCGCCCAGGCCGTCCACGCGAAGAACGCGGTCAGGTCGTGGATCTGCGCCTTATCCGTGATCATCTGGGGGAGCAGCCCGTATTTGGTCGAGTTCTCGCCGAAGAAGGCGGCGTAGTGGCGCTGAATGTGGTCGAACGCCGCGGCCTGCCGGTCGGTGAACACCAACGTTTTGGTGGTGCCGTTGTAGCGGTTGGTGCGAAATTCGGTGACCACCCGGTCACGCGGATCGGCCACCCCCTGCGCCCGCAGCTGATCGCCGACGTCCTGCGTCGCCATCCGCAGGTATTCCGCGGTGTAGTCGGGCCCCAGGTAGGCGCCATGCCCCAGCACCGAGCCGTATTCCATGAGGCCGCGCGTCTGGTAGAGCTCCTGCCCACGGGTGATGTCGTCGCCGGTGAACAGCAGCTGGCCCGACTCGTTGACGACCTTGTCCGGCATCGGCATCGACGCCGAGTACGTGCGGTAGGCCAGGATGCCCATGACCAGGAAGCCGAAAATCATCACCAGGGCGACGCCCTGGATCCAGCCTTTGCCGACCAGGGGCTGCGAGGATGCTTGTCGAGCGGCCTGTTGAGCGGCCATCTGCGAGTCTCCCGTCTTCAAGCCTGAATTCGGTTGTCGTGCCGGGGCAAAGCCAACATCGCCCTCGCCGCTCCCTAGGGGCCAATGGCCTCGATTTCGGGACCAATGCCCCTGGGACAGAGGCATTCCCGGTCATACGGTCGTGGCTGAGCGACGTGAATGTTCCCCGCGTACAGCTCAGCAGAGGAGACCGTGATGAGCAATAGCTATCCGGGTCCGGCAATCGTCGTAGGGGTGGACGGGTCGAGGGCGGCGAGGCAGGCGGCTCTGTGGGCGGTCGATGAGGCGGCCGGCCGGGATATCCCGATGCGGTTGGTGTGCGTCGTCGATCCGCAGGACGCCCCCACCGCACAGGCCTGCGAGACGCGCCTGGCCGGCGCGCGGACGGCGCTGGCCGACGCCCATCGGTCCGTCGACGCCACCGGCGTTCGCGTCAAGGTCGAAACCGAGATTGTTTGCGGGAGGCCGCTGACCAAGCTGACCGAGGAGTCTAGGTCGGCGGCCATGATGTGTATCGGTTCGATTGGCCTCAACCATGCCTGTCACGGCGAAACCTCCGTCGCAACCTCCTTGGCCCGCTCGGCACAGTGCCCGGTGGCCGTGATCCATCAGCCGGCGAGACGGTCGGCGCCTCCGAAGGTCGCCAGCGTCGTGGTCGACGCCGGCAACGGCATGGTGCTGCGGTACGCGTTCGAAGAGGCGAGGCTGCGCGGGGCGACACTGCGCGCGCTCTGGGTATGCCAGGGTGCGGACGCGCACGATGCCGGCGACGGAACGCGTTCGGCGCAAGCGCAATTGAGTCGACGGCTCGCGCGATGGACGCGGCTGTATCCCGACATCCGGGTGGAGTCCGCGATCGTGCGGGGCAGTGCGGAGCAGTACATCGGCGCCCACCCCGAAGCGGGCCAGTTGTTGGTCACCGACTGTCATACCGCTGAGCCGGCCTGCAACGCGACGCATTCCGTGCTGGCGATCCGGTGCAGCAACCTGTGACGAATCCAGGAGCTGGCGATGGTTGAAACGGGGGCGGATCTGAGCGACCGCGCCGACGTGGAGGCGTTGCTGCGCCGCTTTTATGGAAGGGCGCTCAACGACGAGGTGTTGGCGGAGCCGTTTGCCGAACTGCGGGCCGTCGGCTTGGACTCACACATTCCGACGATGTGCGATTTCTGGGAGACGGTGCTCTTTCGCGCGGGACGCTACCGGGGTAGTGCGCTGCAGGCGCACCGGGACATTCACCGGCGGACCCCGCTGTCCAACCGCCACTTCCTGCGGTGGCTCACCATCTGGCACGGCACGGTCGACGACATGTACCGCGGACCGGCCGCGGACCGGGCGAAGGTTCAGGCCGCCAGGATTGCCTGGGCCATGCACCGGCGGCTGACCGGGCTCGACGCGCCCGAGCTGCTCGCCACCGTCACCTCCTGATCAACCGTGGCTGATCCGCAGCATCTCCGCCAGGTTGGGCAGCTTGACGCGGGGGCGCCCATGCGGCTCGCCGGCCGCACGCTCATGGCGGTCGATGATCTCCCAGTGCGCCGAGGTCACCAGCTTGGGCTGGCGCGAAGCGAGCCATTCTGCCAACTTGTCGGCGTGGTCCTCGGGGAACTCGGCCAGACCTCCGTCTTTCGCGCGGTCCAGATCGGCGAGCAGGGTGTCGACGGTGTCCTGGGAATCCTTTTTGTTGGTGCCGATGACACCGGTCGGACCGCGCTTGATCCAACCGACGACGTATTCGTTGCGGCTGCCGTCCACCCGGCCCGCGGTATTGGGGATCGTGGCGCTCTTCTCGTCGAACGGCAGCCCCGGGGTCGGCACACCGCGGTAGCCGACCGACCGCACCACCAGCTGAACCGGCAGCTCCTCGCGGTCGCCGGTGTCCTTGGCTGATACCCGCCCGTTCTCGTCGGTCACCAGTTCGTTGCGGCCCAGCACGATGCGTTCCACCCTGTCCTCGCCCTTGATCTCGATCGGCGAGGTCATGAATCGCAGCACGATCCGGCGGTGCCCGGGGCGCGGGTCGCGCTGTGCATAACCCCGGAGCACGTTGATGTTCTGCTTGGCCGTTTTGCCGGCCGCGGCGGCCTCCTCGTCGGTGATGCCCTCCAGCTGGGCGGGGTCGACGATGACGTCAACCCCTTCGAGGTCTCCCAGCTCACGCAGCTCGAGCGTGGTGAAGGCGGTCTGCAGGGGCCCGCGCCGCCCGAGGACCACCACTTCCTCGACGCCGCACGGCCGCAGCGACTCGAGCGCGTGATTGGCAATGTCGGTGACGCCCAGCACGTCGGGATCGGTGACCAGGATGCGCGCCACGTCGAGCGCCACATTGCCGTTGCCGACGACCACGGCGCGGGCGCCCGAGAGGTCGGGCGTCGCCTCCTCGAAGTTGGGATGCGCGTTGTACCAACCGACGAAGTCGACGGCGGCGACACTGCCCGGCAGGTCCTCACCAGGGATGTTGAGCGCGCGGTCGGACTGCGCCCCGACGGCATAGACGACGGCGTCGTAGCGTTCGGCCAGCTCACTGGATTGCACGTGCTCACCGACCACCACGTTGCCGAAGAACCGGAAGCGGGGATCTTCGGCGGTCTTCTCGAACTGCTTGCTGATCGACTTGATCTTCGGGTGGTCGGGAGCCACGCCGGAGCGCACCAGCCCCCACGGGGTGGGCAGCATTTCCAGCATGTCGACGGCTACCTCGACGTCCTCGGACCCATCGGCCGCCTTCAGCAAGGATGACGCGGCGAAGAATCCCGACGGTCCGGAGCCGACGATTGCAACGTGGTATGGGCGCATACTCGACCTTCTATTCGTGCCCGGTTAGCGCGCGGTGGACTGTCGGCGCGCAGCGCGGGGCGCACATGATCGTGACTCGATGCTAAACGCATGACCGCTGGTCGTGGCCTGAGCACTCGCCGGGAGCCGAGGCGCTCGGCGGCTCCCGGTAACGTTGTCCGCTGTGGAACCCGACCGTCAAGCCGATATCGCCGCCCTTGACTCCACCCTGACCACGGTGGAGCGGGTGCTCGATGTGGCCGGTCTGCGCAGCCGGATCGAGAAGCTCGAGCACGAGGCGTCCGATCCCCAATTGTGGGATGACCAGGCCCGTGCGCAGCGGGTGACCAGTGAGTTGTCACACACCCAGGGGGAGCTGCGGCGCATCGAGGAGTTACGGGGACGCCTCGACGACCTGCCGGTGCTCTACGAGCTGGCGACCGAGGAGGGCGCGGCGGACGCGCTCGCCGAGGCGGACGCCGAGCTCAAGGCGCTGCGCGCCGATATAGAGGCCACCGAGGTGCGCACCCTGCTCTCGGGGGAGTACGACGAGCGCGAGGCGCTGGTCACCATCCGATCGGGCGCCGGCGGGGTGGACGCCGCCGACTGGGCCGAGATGCTGATGCGGATGTACATCCGGTGGGCCGAGCAGCACAAGTACCCCGTCGAAGTGTTCGACACCTCTTATGCCGAGGAGGCGGGCATCAAGAGCGCGACCTTCGCGGTGCACGCTCCGTTTGCCTACGGCACGTTGTCCGTCGAGCAGGGCACCCACCGGTTGGTGCGGATCAGCCCGTTTGACAACCAAAGTCGACGTCAGACGTCATTCGCCGAAGTCGAGGTTCTTCCCGTGGTGGATACCACCGACCACATCGACATTCCGGAAGGCGATGTGCGCGTGGATGTTTACCGCTCCAGCGGTCCCGGCGGCCAATCCGTGAACACCACCGACTCGGCGGTTCGTTTAACCCACATCCCAACGGGTATCGTCGTGACTTGCCAGAACGAAAAATCGCAACTGCAGAACAAGATCTCGGCGATGCGCGTGCTGCAGGCAAAGTTGTTGGAGCGCAAGCGTTCCGAAGAACGCGCGGAGCTGGACGCATTGAAAGGCGAAGGCGGCAGTTCGTGGGGCAACCAGATGCGCTCCTACGTCCTGCACCCGTATCAGATGGTCAAGGATCTGCGGACCGAGTACGAGGTCGGCAATCCGGCGGCCGTCCTGGACGGAGACATCGACGGATTCCTGGAAGCGGGAATCCGGTGGCGCAATCGAAAAGATGACGACTAACACAACTCTTCTCGCCTCGACCGCGTCGATAAAGGCGCTGGGCTGGCACGACTTCTGGCGCGGTGACGTCGGGCAATGGATCATCACCCGCGGTCTGCGGATCGTGATGGTGCTGATCGTGGCGGTGTTGGCCGCCCGGTTCGTCAACTGGGTCGCGCAGCAGGTGACCCGTCAGCTCAACCTGGGCTTCGCCGAGAGCGACGCGCTGGTTCGGTCGGAAGCCTCGAAACACCGCCAGGCTATGGCGTCGGTGATCTCCTGGGTGTCGGTGGTGCTCATCGGCATCTGGGTGATGATGCAGATCGCCGACGTGCTGCAGTTCTCGGTGGGGGGACTGGTCGCGCCGGCCACCGTCGTCGGCGCCGCGCTGGGTTTCGGTGCGCAGCAGCTGGTGAGAGACCTGCTGTCCGGGTTCTTCATCCTGGCCGAAAGGCAGTACGGATTCGGAGACCTGGTCACGCTTACCGTCGTTTCCGCGACGGAGGCCAGCGGCACCGTCGAGAACGTGACGCTGCGGGTGACCCGACTGCGCTCGCCGGACGGCGAAGTGTTGACCATCCCGAACGGGCAGATCGTCAAGGTGGTCAACCTGTCCAAGGACTGGGCGCGCGCGGTGGTGGACATCCCGGTGTCCACGAGCGCCGACCTGAACCGGGTCAACGAGGTGTTGCACCAGGAATGCGATCGCGCCATGGACAACCCGGTGTTGGGGGACTTGCTGTTGGACGCCCCCACCGTGATGGGCGTGGAGAGCATCGAAGTCGACACCGTCACCCTGCGACTGGTGGCCCGGACCCTGCCCGGCAAGCAGTTCGAGGCGGGCCGGCAACTGCGTGTCCTGGTCATTCGGGCGCTGGCCCGTGTCGGCATCGTGACTGCGGCGGACGCGACGGTGGGCCTGGTGGATGACCCGTCGGTCCCGGCCGCTCAGGCCGCCGAAGAGCGAATCGACAATGACGTGCAAGGTGCGGTGCAGAAGCGTTGAAGTTCACCCTGAGCATCTTCGAGAAGCGCAGCGACGACTCGGATGCGGACCGTCGCTGGCCGCAATACATGTTCGGCGGGCGAGTTCGCACGTCGACCTTGGTGTTGATCGTCGCTTTTTTCGTCGTGTGGTGGGTCTACGACACCTACCGTCCGGAGCCGGCGCCCAAGCCACCGGCGCAGCAAGTGGTGCCGCCGGGTTTCGTGCCCGACCCCAACTACACCTGGGTGCCGCGCAGCCGCGTGCAGCAGCCGCCGCCCACCGAGGCCCCCGGCCGGGCGCTCCCCCAGCGCGTCACCGACCGCCACCGGCACGGCGTCGTTGAGGACC
>NZ_LZIE01000018.1:0-25854 GCF_001667155.1 Mycobacterium sp. 852002-53434_SCH5985345 | reverse complement strand
GCGCGCGGGTGTCGGTGCCGAAATAGACTCGGTCGCGGGTGTCGTCGGACACCATCCCCATGGCGATCGCGGCCGAAGCCAGCGCCCCCACGGTGGCGATGACGAACATGGCGAAGCGGACTCCGCCCACGGTGGCCCGGGTGGAGCGGCGCCTGGCCCGCGCGGCCAGCAGCAGCGTCACCGCGATCAGCAGCACCGGCCACACGAAGTAGTACTGCTCCTCGACCCCGAGCGACCAGGTGTGCTGCAGCGGCGAGGGCGGGGCGCCCTGCGTGAAGTAGTCGGTCTTCTGGGCGACGAACCGCCAGTTCGCCATCCATACGAACGCCGCGATGGCGTCGTCGCGCAGGCCGGTGAGGGACCGATCGGGAAGCAGTTGGCGGGCCGCCGCCACGGTGAGCACCATCAACATCAGGGCCGGCAGCAACCGGCGCGCACGGCGAATCCAGAAGCCGGTCAGCTCAATCCGGCCGGTGCGTCCCAGCTCGTCCAAAAGCAGCGAGGTGATCAGAAACCCGCTGAGCACGAAGAAGACGTCGACGCCGATGAATCCGCCGCTCACCCCGGGGATGCCGCCATGGCCGACCAGCACCAACGCGACCGCTATCGCGCGTAACCCGTCGAGCGCGGGAATGCCGCTGCGCCGCTCCGGCTTGTCCCAGATCGCCAGCCGACCGGCCCTGCGCACGGGAGCGACCCAGCGGGGCTGCCGAGCACGACAGGCCGGCGCGGGATTGGTCCCGCCCGGCTCAGCGCTCGCGGTTAGCGCGCCCTGACCACCATGTCGCCCGGCGCCATAGTTGATGCCGATACGTCGCTGCCCCTCCTCTTGATCGGAGCCAGCTTAAAGGCGACGCGGCCGGATCGACCGGAGACACGCGAAGACCTGCTTCGCTTTTGGCCGGTGTCGCGCGTGCTATACGGGCCCGGCCGGTTTCACGTCGGCGTTCACGTCGACCAGGGCCAGCCCGAGCTCCTCGAGTACCTCTTCGGTATCCGCGCCGAGCTCCGGGGCCGGCCCGGCGACGCGGCCCGGCGTGCGGGAAAACCAGGTCGGCACACCGGGGAACCGCACCGGGCCGTGCTGCGTGTGCACGGTCTCGAAAAAGCCGACGGCGTTGAGGTGCTCGTCGTCGAACAGGGTCGCCGGACTGGCCAGCGACGCGGCCGGTATCTCGAGTTCGCGGAACAGATCCAGCCACTCCTGCGTCGTCCGCTGCGCCATCGTCTCGGCCAGCAGCGCGTACACGGCGTCGATCTGGCGCGCGCGCCGCTCGAGTGTGGCGTACAGATCGCTCTGCCACGGGGGCCGCACCGCGGCCATGAAGGCGGCCCAATGCTTGTCGTTGTAGATCAGCGCGGCGATGTAGCCGTCACTGGTGCGGTACGGCCGCCGGTTCGGCGCCACCGTCCGCGGATACACCGCGGGGCCCAGGGGCGGATCGAACATGGCGCCGTTGGCGTGTTCGACGAGCATGAACGACGCCATCGTCTCGAACATGCCGACTTCGACCTCTTGTCCCTCACCGGTGCGCTCGCGATGGAACAGCGCCATCATCGTGGCATAGAGCGCGGTGAGGCCGGCGACCTTGTCGGCCATGATCGTTCCGACGTAATTTGGTTCACCCGTCAACTGCTCTTGGACGAACGGCAACCCGCACGCGGCCTGGATGGTGTCGTCGTAGGCGGGCAGGTCCCTGTTGGGGCCGCGCCGGCTGTAGCCGTAGCAGTTGGTGTAGACGATGCCCGGATTGATCGCCGCCACCTCGTCGTAGCTGAACCCCAGCCGGGCAACCGCTTTGGAGCGCATCGAGTGGATGAAAACGTCGGACCGTTCGATGAGCGCGCGCAGGACGGCCTTGCCCGAATCCGACTGCAGGTCGACGGTGATCCCCCGCTTGCCGCGGTTGACATTGACGAAGACGCCACCCATGCCCCGGGCCGGCCCGACCGACACATAACGCGTGTCGTCACCTTGCGGGGGTTCGACCTTGATGACGTCGGCGCCCATGTCGGCCATGATCTGCGTGCAGTAGGGACCCATCACCATCGCCGTCAGGTCGACGACGCGCACGCCCGTGAGCGGGCCGGGCCCGCGGCTAGACATTGCGCACGCCTTCGTTGCGCGCCGCGGTTCCGAAGCTGTAGCGGATGTGCTCGCCGTGACCGTCGGGCACGACGGGAAACACCAGGGGCGCGGCCAGATAGCGGACGGCGTCGATCTGCTCGGCCACGTCCTCGATCGACCATGACGATCGATGCACGCCGGGGGTCTCGGCGATCACCGCGCGGGCCACGCGGCCGGCGATGGCAACCAGGATCTCGCCGGTGACCGGGCAGCTTTCGTGTGCCAGCAAGCCCACCACGGGCGCAACCAGCTCGGTGCCCATCGGCGGATAGGCCGAGATATCCAGTCCCTCGGCCATTCTCGTCACCGCCGACGGCACGATGACGTTGCAGAGCACCCCGTCGACCGCGCCTTCCAGCGCGACGACGTTGGACAGACCGAGCAGGCCCGCCTTGGCGGCGGCATAGTTCGCGACGCCGTGGTTGCCGTACAGGCCGCCGATCGACGAGGTCAACACGATGCGGCCGTAGTGGGCGTCGGACATGAGTGGGAACGCCGGCCGCACGACGTGGAAGGCGCCCCGCAGGTGAACGTCGACGACGGCATCGAAGTCCTCGTAGCTCATCTCCTTCAGGGATCCCCGCCGGACGTTGCCGGCGTTGTGGATCAAGATGTCGATGCGTCCGTAGTTGTCCAGCGCGGCTTGGATGATCGCCTGGCCGCCCTGCGGCGTGATGACCGATTCGGTGCACGCGACCGCGTCGCCGCCCGCGGCCCTGATCTCGCTCACCACGTCGTGCGCGGGACCGGCGTCGGCGCCCGAGCCGGTCAGTGCGCCCCCGGTGTCGTTGACCACGACCTTGGCTCCGCGGGCGGCCAACAGCAGCGCGTACTCGCGGCCCAGCCCCCGGCCGGCGCCGGTCACCACCGCCACCCGATTGTCGAATCTCAGTTGCGCCATTACGATCCCAGCACGAGGCCGTCCAGGTCACCCTTGGCGCGCCATTCGGCCAGCAGGTCACTGAAGGCGTAGAACCCCGGCCCGTACGGTTCGCCGAGGTGGGAGCGGATGCCCTCGCCACCGCCGCCACCTTCGTTGTTGTAATAGCCCGGCGTGCACTCCATGTCGAATTGGCTGTTGTCGATCGCCGTGTCCTTGACCGTCTGGCACCACTGGTCTTGGGCGGCCTCGCTGGGTTCGACGGTGGTCGCGCCGCGGGCCAGGGCCTCGGAAATGATGTAGGCGATGTGCTCGCCCTGCAGTTCATAGTTGGCGGCGATGTTCGCGGAGATGCCCACCTGGGTGAACCCGGTGAAGAACTGGTTGGGAAAGCCGCGGCTCGTCATCCCGTGCAACGTCTGGTACCCGTCGTGCCAATAGTCGAAGAGCGACACCCCGTCGCGGCCTTCGATCGCGTCGATGGAATACCGGCGGCTGATCTCGGTCGTGATCTCGAAGCCGCTGGCGTAAATGATGCAGTCGACCTCGTACTCAATACCGTTGGCCACCAATCCATTCGCGGTCGCCCGCTCGACGCCCTTGCTGGCCGACACGTCGACCAAGGTCACGTTGGGACGGTTGAAGGTCTGCAGGTATTCGTCGTTGGTGGTCGGCCTCTTGCACAGGAACCGATAGTAGGGCTTGAGCGCTTCGGCGGTCTCGGGGTCCTCGACCAGGCTCTCGACCCTGCGCCGGAGCCGCTCCATCACTTTGAAGTCTTCCTCGTCACGGATGGCCATGAACTGCTCCGGCGTCATAGCGGCCGGATCGGCCAGCGCGAGGACCCGCGCCGCGGTGTTGCGGCCCAGCTCGGTCCAGAAGTCGCAGACCAGATCCGGCTGGCCCAGCGCCATCCCCTCGAATGTCCAGGCATGGAAGTTGCGCTGCCGCTCCTTCTGCCAGCCCGGCTTGAGCGTCTTCACCCACTCCGGATCGGTCGGCGCGTTGTTGCGCGCACCGACGGAAGAGGGCGTGCGCTGAAAGACGTAGAGGTGCTTGGCATGCCGGCCCAGGAACGGCACGATCTGGATGGCCGTCGCCCCGGTGCCCACCACCGCAACGCGTTTGTCGGCGAGCTTGTCCAGCCCACCGGATGTGTCCCCGCCGGTGTACTCGTAGTCCCAGCGCGAGGAGTGGAAGCTGTGGCCCTTGAAGTCATTGATTCCCGGTATGCCCGGCAGTTTGGGCCGGTGGAACGGCCCCGAGGCCATCACCACGAAGCGCGCCCGGATGTCGTCGCCGCGGTCCGTGCTGATCCGCCAGCGCTTGCCGGGCTCGTCCCAGTGCAGCTCGCGGACCTGGGTGGAGAAGATGGCCGAGTCGTAGAGCCCGTAGTGCTTCCCGATGCGCCGGCAGTGGTCGTAGATCTCGGCACCGTCGGCGAACTTCTTCGACGGAATGAAGTTGAGCTCCTCGAGAAGTGGTACGTAGCAATAGGACTCGTTGTCGCACTGGATGCCCGGGTACCGATTCCAGTACCAGACCCCGCCGAAATCGCCGCCCAGCTCGATGATGCGGACATCGTCGACGCCCGCCTTCTTCAGGTAGGCGCCACACAGCAGGCCACCGAAGCCGCCGCCGATCACGGCGACGTCGATGTCCGCCGAGATCGGGTCCCGCACCAACGGCGGTGAATGCGGATCGGTTTCGTAATATCCGGCGAAGTCGTCGACGAGTTCGACGTACTGCTTGGATCCCTCCGGGCGCAGCCGCTTCTCGCGCTCCCGGCGGTACTTCTCGCGCAGCGCCTCGAAGTCGACGTCGTCCGGCGTCTGCGATGGCGGGCAATCCGGGTTGGTCATGCCAGGGCGTTCTCCGGTAGGGCCGCGGCGTGCAGGGGTGCGTCCATCTTCTGCACGGCGGGCAGCACCTCCTTGGCGAACAGTTCGGTGCTGGCCATCGCTTCGGCGTAGGGCATGGTGCCGAACTGCGGGACGATCGTCAGCTCCGCGAACGAACACGCCTCCTGGGCGGCCTTGATCCGGTTGAAGATCTCCTCCGGCGTCCCGATCAGCAGGTTGGACGCGTGGTAGCCCGGCGTCTTGGACGGGCCGGCCTTGGCGTCACCGGTGACGGACGAAGCGAGGACGGCCGTCGCGGTCGCCTCCCGCGCGGCGTAGGCCTCGTAACCCTTGACGCCCTTGAAGTTTGCGGCATCGGCGAACCCGTAGTGCACGGTGACGTCGCGGTTGGCCGTCCAGATCCACTCCTCGGATGCCGCGGGGTCACCGGTGGTGCAGTACATGAACATCACGTTCTTCGGCTGGCAGGGCGGCAGGCCCTCCTCCTTGCGGAACGTGTTGACCTTCTGCACTTCCCGTCCGGCGTCCTCGATCGGCTTGTTGCCGACGAAGAGCGGGACCATGCCGCGGCGGGCCAGGATCTCCAGCGACTCGGCGGTCGAGGACGAGCTGTAGATGCGTGAGAAGAGGTCGCTGCTAAGCGGTTCGGGGCGCAGTGACATCTCGGGGACCTTGAAGATCTCCCCGTCGTAGGAGAATCGCTCACCGGAGAACGCCAGCTGCAGGATGTCAAGGGTCTCGTTGAACCGCTGCCTGCTCTCCTCCCGCGGCACGCCGACGGCGTCGAACTCTCCCTTCGAGACCCCGCGGCCGATCCCGATCGTGGTGTAGCGGCCGTTGGAGAGGATGTCGAGGTAGGCGATTTGGTGCGCGAGCCGGACGGGATGCCACCACGGCGCGACGGCGACGAAGGTGCCCAGGGCGACCCGCTCGGTGCGGCCGGCGAAATAACTGAGTGCCTGAATGGGGTTGGGCGTCATGCCATATGGCGTCCCGCAGTGCTCGGGCATCCAGATGCCGTCGAACCCGAGCGGCTCGGCCAGGTCGGCGATCGCCAGGGTCGCCTGGACGCACTCCCAGTCCGGGGTGGCCGGCGGCCGGCTGAAATCTTCGGCGAGCACGCGGTCCCAGTCGTGGGAGTTGTGTGCGCCGAAACCAAGATTGACCTTCATCGTTGTATCTCCGTTGCTAGTTCCTTCGGGGCACCGGTGCCCAGGTACCGGGCGAGGTTGCGGTGCAGGTTGGCGGTGCTGCGTTCCATGTACGGGTTGGGCTTGGGGCCGCGGAAGCCGTACGACTTCATGCCTTGCTGGACGGCGGCCATGTTGGAGAAGTCCTGGGGCAGCACGCTGCGCCAGTTCGGATCATCCGGCGGTGCGTACACCCATTCGGTTTGCGGCTCTTCGCCTTTGGGGTAGAGCTCGTAGCACGAGGCTTCGAAGATGCACTTGTCGGGGTCGTAGCCGAAGGGGCGGGCGCTGTAGCACAGCGCGGTGGTCAGGCCCTGGCCGATCTGGAAGTTCGGGAAGATCTGCCACGCGGTCCCGCTCTTGGCCAGGTGTTCGGGGTCGATGGTCGGCCACTCGACGCCCCGCGCGGCGTCGTCGCGCCGCGCCGACGACAGCCAGTGCTCGAGCACCCGGCCGGCCGGGGTGTCCGCGGGCAGTTCGTCGACCAGCCGGCGCGCCGCCTCCACCAGGGTCCTGGTGGTGGTGGCGTTGGTTTCCTCCAGCGTGTAGACCTGCATCTCGGCCGTCGAAATCCGCGGGTCCGCACCGGTGCCCAGGCGGATCTTCGATTTGGTCTCTTCGAGCCCCTTGGGCGCGTCGTAGCCGATGTTGCTGTGCTTGCCCTGCGCCATCGCCCAGCCGCGGAAGTTGCCGAATTTGTTGAACTGCGGATGAGTGGTGGCGACGTGGTAGGTCTCGTTGAAGGCCTCCATCGCGACCTTCCAATTGCATTCGAAATGCAGCCATTTCCGCCATTTGCAGCGCATGTCCTGCAGGCGGAACGGGTCGAGCATGGTCGCGGCGGGCTCGAGGTAGTCCCGCAACGGCTCGCACGCCGGATCCATGTTGATCCAGACCCAGCCGCCCCAGGTGTCGACGTTGACCGGCGCCAGGTGGGTGTTCTCCGGCGTCAGGGCGCCCTGCCAGTCCTGCCGCTCGGGGACGTGGGTGCAGGCGCCGTCCTGGTCGTAGGTCCACCCGTGAAACCCGCACACGAACGACTTCTTGTGGCCGCAAGCGTTTCTCGCGCCGTCCGGGGTGTCGACCAGCCTGCGGCCGCGGTGCATGCACACATTGTGGTGAGCCTTGAGCGTGTCGGATCCGGTGCGGATCACGACGACGGAGTCGTCCAGGATGTCGTAGGTGAGGTAGCTACCGACCTTGGGCAGGTCTTCCACGCGCCCGACTTGCTGCCACACCTTGCGCCAGAGCTTGTCGCGCTCGGCGCGCAGGTATTCCTCGGAGAGGTAGGCCTCCACCGGGATCGTGACCGGTTCGGTCAGCTCCTCAGGCGCGGCCGCGCCGTTCTGTGTCATCGGGTCCCTCGCTTTCTACCCGTCCCAGCGCGTGATCGCCGCGCGGAATGTTTCGTCCTTGAGGAACACCGAGGTGTTGTCGGCGCCCAGGTGCCCCCACTTGAGGTTCAATCCGCCGTCCACCAGGAGTGTCTGTCCGGTGATGTAGCTCGACAGGTCCGACAGCAGGAAGAGGACCGCGCCGGCCACCTCCGCGGGCCGCCCGCGGCGACCCATCGCGATGGCGCGGCGGTCGCGTTCGGGATCGGAGTCGACATAGGTGCCCGACGCGGGTGTCTCGGTCACGCCCGGCGCCACGGCGTTCACGCGGATCGGGGACGCGCTGTCGGCCAGTTCGAGCGCCATGGTGCGGGTTGCCGCCACGATCGCGGCTTTGGCCGTGCCGTAGGCGATGTGGAACGGCGCCGCGTTCATGCCGCTGATCGACGAGATCGACACGATGGAGCCCGGACGGTCGTGGCCCTTCAGTTCCGCGGCCACCGCCTGACTCATGAAGAACATCGTTTCGAGGTTGCGGGTGAACAGGTCGCGCCAGTCGGCGCGCGTCACCCGGGTCAACGGCATCCACGTCGACGGGTCCGCGCCGCCGGCGACGTTGACCAGCCCGTGCAGTTCACCGTCGGCCCCCCGCACGGCGTCGATCGTTGCGCGCACCCCGTCTTCGGTAGCGGCGTCGGCCGCGACGGGCACGACGGCCAGGCCCTCGGCCTGCAGCGGCCCGAGGTGCCGGTCGAGGTTGTCCTGCCCCCGGCTCACCGCGACTACGGTCGCGCCGGCCTCGGCGACCATGCGGGTGACGATGGTCCCGATGCCACCGCCAGCCGCGCCGGAGACCACGACGATGCGCCCGTCCAGGCTCAGCAGGCCGCCTACCATCGGGTCAACCAATTGTCCGGACAAGATAATGATGTGCACTCATCAGAGAGCATGATTCTCTCGGGCATGGCGGCCCGTCAAGTGCCGGATCGAATCGGACGAAGGCTATTGTCTGGACTATTGGTCGATTGCTAACGTGCGAGCGGTGATGGCCGGATTGTCACAGTCGCAGGGTCGCTTCTCCCCCGAGCGGGCGCCGAGCGTGGCCGATGGCTTCCGTCTCGCCCGCCTGACGCCCCCGAGCCGGCTCTTCGGCGCGAACGGCCTGCGCACCGGCCCGGACGGCCGCATCTACATCGCCCAGGTGACCGGCAGCCAGATCAGCGCCCTCGACCCGGCGACCGGTCGGCTGGACGTCGTCAGCGCCAAGGGCGGCGACATCATCGCGCCCGACGACGTGGCCTTCGACCCGGACGGCAACCTGTTCGCGACCGAGGTCATGGACGGCCGGGTGAGCGTGCGCGATCCGGCGGGCCGCACCCGGGTGCTGCGCGACGACGTGCCGTCGGCCAACGGCATCACGTTTTACCGGGACCGGTTGTTCATCGGCGAATGCCGCGACGGGGGCCGCCTGCTCGAGCTCGACCCGGCGGGCGGCGCGGCGCGGGTGCTGCTGGAGAACGCGCCGTCGCCCAACGCGATGGAGGTCGGGCCCGACGGCATGCTGTATTTCCCGCTGATGGGGGCCAACGAGATCTGGCGCATCGACCCCGGCGGCGGCGACCCCGAGCGGGTGGCCGGTGACCTGGGTGTCCCCGACGCGGTGAAGTTCGATTCCCGCGGGCGCATCGTGTCGACGCAGGTGCACAGCGGCCAGGTGCTGCGCATCGATCCAAGCAACGGCGACCGGACCGTGCTGGCCACGCTCAATCCCGGACTGGACAACCTGACGTTCCTCGGTGAGCGGTTGTTCGCCTCGAACTTCACCGGCGAGATCACCGAGATCCTCGGCGACGGCCGTACCCAGACCGTCCTGCCGGGGGGGCTGAATTGGCCGCTGGACCTGGCGGTCGGTTCCGACGGCAATCTCTACATCGCCGATGGGACGTACTTTTATGCGCTCCTCTCCGACGGTTCGTTGCGAACCGCCGGAATGCTTTTCAGCCCGGGCTATCCGGGCTTCCTGCGCGGGATTGCCGCCGTGGCCGACGGCGAGTTCGTCGTCACGACATCCAACGGGCAGGTGGCCCGCTATCGACCGGCCGGCGGCGAAAGCCAGGTGCTGGCAGAGGGTTTCGATCAGCTCTACGGGGTTGCGGTCGCCCCGGGTGGTGCCGTGCTGACGGCGGAACTGGGCGCGGGACGGGTGCTGTCCATCCGGTCGGGCGCGGTCGAGGTGGTCGCGACCGGGCTCAGCGAACCGGTTGGGGTGGCCATCGCCCCCGATGGGGGATGCCTGGTCTCCGAGGCGGGCGCCGGGCGAGTGGCCCGACTGGGCGGCGCGGGCGGCACGGTATGCGACGGCCTGCAGCGGCCCCAGGGCATCCTGGTGCGCGACGGGCAGCTGTACGTCGTGGACGCGGGCGCCAAGCAGTTGGTCGCCGTCGACCTGGACACCGGCGCGCGCCGCCCCATCGCGTCGGGCCTGCCGGTGGGTGCGCCGCCCGGCGTGACACCCAAGCCGCTGCGTGGCATGCCGCCCTTCTCCGGGCCGCAGGGCCCGTTCGCCGGTATCGCCGCCGGTCCGGACGGCACGCTGTACATCTCGGCGGACGCCGACGGCAGCGTGCTGGCATTGCGGCGGGAATCCTGAAGGGGCGAGATGACCGAAACCAGAGTCGTCGACCACCGGTACCTGCAGGTCGCCCGCACGTTGCGGAAAGAGATCGTGGAAGGCGTCTATCCGGTGGGCTCGCAATTACCGACCGAACACGAACTGTGTGAGCGATTCGCGGTGAGCCGCTACACCATTCGGGAGGCGCTGCGGCGCCTGCGCGAGGACAACCTGGTGTCGTCGCGCCCACGAACCGGAACCCTCGTGGTGCCGCGGCCGTCGGCCGACTCCTACGTCCAGCACGTCATGTCGATCAACGACCTGCTGGCGTTCGCGACGGACACCCGATTCGCCATCGAATCGGTCGCCATGGTCACCATCGACGACGAACTGTCCGCCCGGACCGGGCTGACGACCGGCGAACAATGGCTGACCGTGCGCGGCTTCCGGCGAACCGTCACCAGCGACTCTCCCGGGTCCGCGCTCTGCCGCACCGAGTACTACATCAACCGCGCGTTCGCCGGCGTCGGCCGGTTCCTGCAGCGTCACGAGGGCCCCATCTTCCCGCTCATCGAAGACCTGTTCGGCCTCAGCGTCGTCGAGGTCCAGCAGGAGATCGCCGCAGTGGTCATCTCCCCGGACCTGGCGGCCGGGCTCGAGATCGATTCGGGCACACCGGCATTGCAGGTGCAACGGACGTACACGACCTCCGACGGGCGGGTCGCCCAGGTCACCATCAACACCCATCCCGCATCGCGCTTCCGGCACTCGATGACGATGCGGCGGGTTCGTGGCTAAGCTGCCGCAATGGCATCCACCCGGAAGCTGATCGGCGGGCGGCGGGTTCGGTGGGACGACGAACGCGCCGCCGAGGCCTACGCGCGCGGTTGGTGGGTCCCCGGCACGCTGGCCGACGCGCTGCGCGAGGCCGCCGAGCGCACGCCGCAGCGGGTGGCGCTGGTCGACGGGGACCGGCGGCTGGACTGTGTGAGCCTGTACCGACAGGCAACGGCGCTGGCGCACGCGCTGCACGCGCGGATCCCGCCGGGCAGCGTGGTTTCCTTCATGCTGCCCAACTGGCACGAGGCCGCGGTGATCTACCTAGGCAGCACGCTGGCGGGGCTGGTGGCCAACCCCATCCTGCCGTCCATGCGCGACCGCGAACTCCGGTTCGTCCTGGAAGACGCCGCCAGCCGAATGATCTTTGCCCCAGCGCAGTTCGGGCATCACGACTATGCGGCGATGCTGGGCCGGGTGACCGCGCAACTGGAGTCACCGCCCGAGGTCGTGCTCGTGCGGGGTGGCCCGGATGGGCATGGCGTCCCCTACGAATCGCTGCTCGAGGAGCGGCCCTCACGCGCGCCGTTGCCCACGCTGCATCCCGATGCCGTCCGCATGATCCTCTACACGTCGGGCACCACGGGACGTCCGAAAGGTGTTCTGCACAGCCACAACTCGATCCACGCGCTGATCCGTCAGCTCGGTGAGCACTGGCTCGTCGAGCCGGGCGACGCGTTCCTGGTGCCGTCGCCGATCGCGCACATCGGCGGTTCCATCTACGCGTTCGAATGCCCGCTGCTGCTGGGCACGACCGCGGTATTGATGGACCGGTGGGACGGCGACGACGCCGTCGCACTCATGCAGGCCGAGCGGTGCACACACATGGCGGGAGCGACACCCTTCCTGGAACACATGCTGGCCGCCGCGGAGCGCGCCGGCACCCGGCTCCCGGATCTGAAGCTGTTCGTCTGTGGCGGCGCGTCGGTGGCGCCCGCGCTGATCCGCAGGGCCGCGGCCTTTTTCGAGTCGGCGATCGTCACCCGGGTGTACGGGTCGACGGAAGTCCCGGTCACCACGATCGGGTCGGTGCGGGACATCGATCACGCCGCCGACACCGACGGTCGCGTCGGCCTGGCCGAGGTCAAGCTGGTCGACGGGGAGATCCGCGCGCGAGGGCCGCAGATGCTGACCGGCTACCACCACCTCGAAGACGAAGCGGACGCCTTCGACGAGGAGGGCTTCTTCCGCACCGGAGATTTGGCGCGATGGCTCGACGACGACTACCTGGTCGTCACCGGGCGCGCTAAGGACATCATCATCCGCAACGGTGAGAACATCTCGCCGAAGGAAGTCGAGGACATCCTCGCCGGCCACCCCGGCATCGCGGAGATCGCCGTCGTCGGGCTGCCCGACGACCGGACCGGGGAACGGGCCTGCGCCGTCGTGGTGCCCGCGGGCGGCCCCGGCCTCGATGTGGCCAGCCTGCGCGGCTTCCTGGAAGAGTCGGGGCTGGCGCGGTTCAAAGCCCCTGAGCAGCTGGTGCTTTGGGATGTGCTGCCCAAGAACGACGCGGGGAAGATATTGAAGCACCGGATCAAGGCGGCGCTCATAGAGGCGGAGCAGTGACATGCAGGTAGCGGTGGTGACGGGGGCGAGCGGCGGCATCGGCTTCGGCTGCGCGGCCAAGCTCGCCGAGGCGGGCATGGCGGTCATGGCGACCGGGAGAAGCGACGAGAAGCTCGCCGGGCTGGCGCGCCATATCGGCGACCCCGACCGGGTGGCGACGGTGGCCGTCGATCTCACCGACGACGATGCACCCAAGCGGATCACCGACGCCGCCCTAAACAGGTGGGGCCACATCGACTTTCTGGTCAACATCGCCGGGATTGGCAGCCCCAAGCCGGTGCACGAGACGGACGATGAATCGCTGGACCATTTCCTCGGATTGATGTTGCGGGCCCCGTTCCGCCTCATCCGGGAGGTGTTGCCGCACATGCCTCCCGGGTCGGCGATCATCAACGTCACGTCGACCTTCGCCGTGGTCGGCGGCCTGCGCGGCGGAGCGTATTCGGCGGCCAAGGGCGGCCTCACGGCGCTGACCACCCACATCGCCTGCCAGTACGGGGCGCAGGGGATACGTTGTAATGCAGTGGCGCCCGGGGTGATTCAGACGCCGATGACCGAGCATCGCCTGCACGACGAGCGGTTCCGGCGGATAAACGCCGAGATGACACCGCATCAGCGCCTGGGCACGGTCGACGACGTGGCAAGCACGGTGGCGTTCCTGTGCTCGCCCGGTGGGGCCTTCATCAACGGCCAGACGATCGTCGTCGACGGCGGGTGGAGTTCGACGAAGTATCTGTCGGAGTCGGCGCTGACGTCGGAGTGGAAGCCGCGCTGATCATCATGTCTCGAAGTGCCGGCGGATGCCGGCCAGCATCTCGATGTGCGCCTTGACGGCCTCGCGTGTCGTCATCGGGGCGAGCAGCCGGGGCGCCGCTATCCGGATTCGCTCGGTGACACGGGTGCCCGCCGCGATCGGTTCGAAGCTCACCGTCCCGCGCAGGTAAACCCCCGGGGACTGGTCGGCCTCGGTCAGCACCGCCCCCACCGCCGGCACCCGCAGCCGGGCCCGGTAGGTGATGGTCACCCTGAATGGCCCCAACGGAATCCGGTCCCGAACCCGATAGCTGTGCACGACACCGTCCGCGGTCTCGGTGCGCGACAGCGTCTCCACGGACACGATCAGCGGGTGGACGAGCTTGATGTTGTCCAGGTCCACGTAGAAGTCACGAACTTCGCCCGGCGGCGCGGGCACGTCCTCGGTCAGCGTGCGCTCGGCGTGGGCGACCCACCAGCTCATGCGGAGAACTCTGCGAGCAATTCCGCCGTGCGCCACCAGATCAGCACGGCGAACGCCGCCAGCACCACGATCGTCACCGCGGCCTGAACCGCGTTGCGCCGCTGTGGTGGCGGGTAGACGTAGGCCGCGGCGACCAGCCCGCCCGTGACCAATCCGCCCACGTGCGCCTGCCAGCTGATGCGTTGCGAACTGATAAGCGGGACAACGAAAGTGAAGACCAGGTTGATCGCGATGACCGCGACCGCCCAGCGGACGTCGACGGCCAGCCGTTTGCCCACCACGAAGGTGGCACCGAAGAGACCGAAGATCGCCCCGGAGGCACCCGCCGTGGCCGTGTCGAGCGGCGACACCAGGTAGACCAGCACCGAGCCGCCCAACCCACCGAGCGCGTAGAGCGCGCCGAAACGCAATCGGCCCAGCCACATTTCGAGCGGCGGCCCCACCACATAGAGCGCCCACATGTTGAACAGCAGGTGCGTCGCCCCGTAGTGCAAGAACGCCGACGTCACCAGGCGGTAGAACTGGCCGTCGGCGACCGCCGGCGGCCAGAGCGCGAGCTGCCTTTCCAGCTGCCCCGACGCCATCTGCAGCACGAACGCCGCCACGTTGATCGCGATCAGGGCGTACGTGAGCACCGGCGTGGCCGACCGCTGCCGCCCGCCGAAGCGGGTCCGCGGCTGCCGGATGGTGCGGGCGCCCGCCCGGACGCACTCCACGCACTGCTGACCGACGGCTGCTTCCCGCATGCAGTCCCCGCAGATGTAGCGCTCACAACGGTTGCAGCGGACGTACGTCGGCCGGCCGGGGTGCCGATAGCAACTGGGGGCCGCGGGCGGCGAATCCGGTGGGCTGGGTGCGCTCATCGCCCCATTCTCGCCCGCGCCGACTGGCCGGGCGCCGCGCTTTGGCAAACCTGTTGCGCGGCCGGCCGGTCACCTACTGTGTTGTGGGTGGAGGCGAGGTGAGCGAGCAGGGTGTAGTCGAGCGCTACCTGGACTGCCTGGCCGCACACGACTGGGACGGCCTTGCCACGACGGTCGGCGACGAAGGCCTGACCCGCGAGGGCCCGTTCTGCGACGTCGTCGAGGGCAAGCAGCACTACGTCGCCTACCTACGTAAGGTCCTCACCAACTTGGACGGTCATCGGCTGGACGTGCAGCGGGTTTCACACGTGAGCACCCGCTTGTCCTATGTCGAGCTGACCGAGTCGTTCGTGATCGACGGCGTCCCCAAGCGGTGGAAGGAATGCATCCTGTTCGAGCGGGGCGACGACGGGCTGATCTCACGCGTCAGTGTGTTCTTCAAGCAGCCCGGGGGCGCAGGCTGATCGGGAAACTATTCCCTCGCCCGCGAAATTGACCTAGCGTGTGATGGGTGGAATCAAACGGAAGCCCGGAATTGGTGCCCGTCGAAACATTGCACTCAGGTGATCCCATCATGGATTGCGGTCAGCGGTACATAGTCCTCGAATCGACGGCCGTCGGCGACAGCTGCGTGGTCCTCGAGCTCGAGTCCAGGGTGGACCACCAGCTGCAGGTCATCGAGAAGTCGTTCCCAGCCGGGTACCACGTCAACAGGGCGAACCACCGAATTTTATAGCCCGGATTTACTCAGCCGAATAGTGCGCGAGTAGCCGTTGGACGGCTACCGCGCATTCGTGTTATTCGGGCCGGAAACGCGAATTGCGGTCTGCCGGATTTAGCCGCTCCGCGCGGGCCGGGGGTCATTGGGATTGTCCGGATCGGGATCCCCGAACCACCGCGACGGCGCGCGCTCCCCGTATGCGTCGTGCCATTCCCACCACTCGTACGGCGCGCTTTGCGGGTAGCCCGTTGGCGAGTCCTCCCAGTTCTCCTGGCGTCCGAGCGCGGTCATGTCGAGGTAACTCCAGGTGTTGCCCATCACCTCGTCGCCGCGGTTGTTTATGAAATAGGTCCGGAACACGCGGTCACCGTCGTGGATGAAGGCGTTGGTGCCGTGCCATTCGTCCACGCCGAAGTCGGCATCGAAATCGTCGGTGAGCGTGTACCACGGCATGTGCCAACCCATCCGCGCCTTCAGCCGCGCGATCTCGGCCTGCGGTGCCCGCGACGCGAACACCAGGGTGGTGTCGCGAGCGTTCAGATGGGCGAGGTGCCCCACGTGGTCGGCCATC
The DNA here is from genome assembly GCF_001667155.1 of Mycobacterium sp. 852002-53434_SCH5985345. Classification (NCBI taxonomy): domain Bacteria; kingdom Bacillati; phylum Actinomycetota; class Actinomycetes; order Mycobacteriales; family Mycobacteriaceae; genus Mycobacterium; species Mycobacterium sp. 852002-53434_SCH5985345. The sequence goes on along the minus strand of NZ_LZIE01000018.1, from coordinate 10,051 downwards.
ATCGAGCAGCCGCGGCAGGCATGGTCGGGCCAGCCGTCCACGCCCGGCTCGAAGAATGCGCGGTAGACGATCAGCTGACGCCGGCCCCCGAAGAGGCCCAGCAGGCTGATCCTGCCCTCGGGCCCCTCGAACGCGTAGTCCTTGTCGACGGCCAGCCAGGGCATCCGCCGGCGGGCCGCCGCCAGGGCGTCGTGGGCCCGCAGCACTTCCTTCTCCTTCACCAACAGTTGTTCGCGTGCGGCCGCCCAGTCCCGTGCCGACACGATGGGGGGTGTGTTCATTGCGTTGTCCTCCTTGGGTTTCGGGGGTCAGGCCACTGCCGACAGGCCGGTCGACGTGAGCAGATACGCGTCCCCGCCGCCACGGCCGTCGGCGGCGATCGAAAGGACGGATTGGCCCACCTGTTCCGCGCTGAGCGCGGGCCCGCCGGCCTGCACGAACGACTCGACGTCGACCCCTTGCCGTTCGGCGTACGCCGCGACGGCTTTGGCGCCGAGGTCGGTGACCGGGGTCAACCGCGGCAGGACGGACACGAACCGGATCCCCAAGCCGGACCGCTCCGATTCGACGGCGGCGTAGCCGGCAATGAACCTGACCGTGGCCTTCGCCCCCGCGTACCCCCCGCTCAGTGGTGACCCGGCCACGGCGGCGCCGCTGGACACGGCGATCACCGAACTGCCCGGCGCGAGCGGCCGTCGCAACGCGTAGCGGATCCAGTGAAACGCCTGCGCGACATCCACATTCCAGTTCTGGCTGAAGCTGTGCCAGCTCTGGTCCTGCAGTGGGCTCATCCGCGGCGTCGCCCCGGCGCACAGGACCAGTGTGCGCGGCCGGTACTCGTCGATCAGCCGCTGCGCCGTCGCCGGGTCGGCGGCGTCGGCGGCCACGTGGACGAAGCCGCCGCCCAGCTCGTCGCGCACCTCGTCGAGGCCGGATGCGTTGCGCGCAACGCCGACCACGTGGGCGCCGGCCACCGCCAGGGCGCCGGCGATGGCGCGGCCGAATCCGCGGCTCGCCCCGGTCACGATCGCCGTGGTACCGGCCAGCCCATCGGTTGTCAGTGGCTCGTTCATGTTCTTCCTCGCTCTCATGGAATGTGCGTCCACTAGTTGAGAGACGTCGCAGCACCGGAATTCATCGCCCGCGGACCGATGAATTTCCCCGGTCCGCCGTCTCTGTACTGGAGTAGCGTTCGGTCGCAGCCGAGACAGGAGAGGCCATGCCGGCGAAAGAGGACTTCATCGCGCAGGCGGCGCCGTTTCGGGCCGAGCTGATCGCGCACTGTTACCGCATGCTCGGGTCGGTGCACGACGCCGAGGACCTGGTGCAGGAGACCTATCTCAACGGCTGGCGCGGCTACCAGGCGTTCGAGGAACGCGCTGCGTTGCGAACGTGGCTGTATCGGATCGCGACGACCGCCTGCCTGCGGGCGCTGCAGAACCGCGCGCGCCGCGTGCTGCCGGCCGGATTGGGTGACGGAACGACCGACCCGGACGCCGGCCTCGACGCGGTCGGTGGTGCACACGAGTGGCTGGAGCCCATTCCCGACTCGCTGATGTTCACCCCGGAGGACAACGTCACCGCGCGGGAAAGCCTGCGGCTGGCCGTGATGACGGCCCTGCAGGAGCTCCCGGCCCGCCAGCGAGCGGTGCTCATCCTGCGCGACGTCGTGCAGTTCAGTGCCGCCGAGGTTGCCGAGCTGCTGGAAACGACACCGGCCGCCGTCAACAGCTCGCTGCAGCGGGCGCGGGCCCGGCTCGCCGAGCTCTCCCCCACCGAGGAAAGCCTGTCCGAACCCGACGACGCCGGGCGCCGTGAACTCCTCGACCGCTATTGCGCGGCATTCGAAAACGCGGACATGGCCGCCCTCACCGCGTTGCTGCAGGCGGAGGTGAAACTCGAAATGCCGCCTCTCCCCGTGTGGTTCGCCGGTCGCGACGCGGTGCTGCGGTTCCTGGCCGCGCGCGCTTTCGCCAAGGCCGGTGATATCGCGATGATCCCGACGGCCGCGAACGCGCAACCCGCGGTCGCCGAATACCGCCGCGGTCCCGACGGGACCATGCGGGCCCATTCCATCCACGTCCTCACCGCGGACGCCACCGGCATCGCCACCATCACCGTCTTCCTGGACCCCGGCCTGTTCAGCAGGTTTGGTTTTCCGGCGAGCCGGTAACCTGTCGGCAGGGGAAGCGACAACACCACCGGTCAGCGAAGGAAGGCACGACCCCACCGGCGTCACCGCTGTCGTCGCACGTCCACCGTTGCAAATGTGGACAGGCCCCCAACCCCCCAGGATCATTAGGCGCGGTAGAGGTAGTCGAAGGGTGACCGAGTGAGGATTCCGGGCGTTGGCAGCGTCGTCGCCGGCATGACCGACGGGGCCGCGCAGGTGGTGCGCGCCGGCGTGGCCACCGCGACCGGGGCGGCGGGCGCGCTGCAGGCGTTGACCAACCCGGTCGCCGAACTCGCGGTCCCGGTCGTGCAGTCGATGGCCCAGACGACGGGCCGGGCCGTCGGATTGACCGGTTCCACCAACGGTTCCGGGCCCAGCGTCACCCCGCCGGTCCGGTGGCAGAGCGGGCGGCGCGTGCATCTGGACCTGGACCCGTTGCTGCCGTTCCCGGGCTGGCACGAGCACGCGCCGGCGGTCGAGGAGCCGGTTCGCCGGATTCCGGGAGTGGCCTCGGCGCACGTCGAGGGCGCCCTCGGGCGGCTGGTGGTCGAATTCGAGAACGAACCCGATGGCGATGCCGTGCTGGACCGGGTTCGCGAGACGATCTGCCGCGTCGCGGCGGACTTGACCCTCGTCGCCCCCAAGGAGGCATCCCGGACCGCGCCGTTCGCCGACCCCGGAAACCCGTTGGCGATCCTGGTCCCGTTCAGCGCCGCGGCCATGGACGTGGCGGCCATCGGAGCCGCGGTGACGGGCTGGCTGGGCCGCCTCCCCGTCGCGCCGCGAAGCGCACGCGCCGCCGCCGCGCTGCTGAACCATCAGCCGCGGGTGGTTGCCGTGCTGGAGTCGCGGCTGGGTCGCGTCGGCACCGACATCGCCCTCAGCGCGTCGACCGCACTGGCCAACGGGCTGACGCAGGCAGTCGGCACCCCGCTGCTGGACCTGGCACAACGAAGCTTGCAGGTCTCCGAGGCCGCGGCGCACCGTCAGCGCTGGCGGGACCGCGAACCGGAGCTGGCCTCACCTAACCGGCCGCAGGCCCCGGTGGTTCCGATCATCTCCTCGGCTGGCCCCAAATCGCAAGCGCCCCGGCACAATTGGGCCGCTGCCGCAGCGGGGGAAGCTTCCCACGTGGTGGTGGGCGGGGCCATCGATGCCGCGATCGACACCGCGAAGGGCTCAATGGCCGGGCCGGTGGAGGAGTACGCCGACCAGGCCGCCAACGCCTCGCTGGTGGCCGCGGCGGGTGCGCTGCTGGCCGGCGGCGGCACCGAGGACGCGGCCGGCGCGCTGCTGGCCGGCGTGCCCCGGGCCGCACACACGGGCCGGCAGTCGTTCGCCGCCGTCCTGGGCCGCGGACTGGCCAACACCGGGCAGCTGTTTCTCGACCCAGGCGCCTTGCGGCGCCTCGACCGGGTCAAGGTGGTCGTGGTCGACGGCGCCGCACTGCGTGGCGACAACCGCGCCGTGCTACAGGCCCGCGGCGACATACCCGGGTGGGACGAGGACCGCGTCTACGAGGTCGCCGACGCGCTGCTGCACGGTGAGGAAGCCCCCGAACCGGACCCGGACGAGTTGCCCGCCACCGGCGCCCGGCTGCGGTGGGCCCGGGCCCAAGGGTCGTCGGCGACGCCGGCGCAGGGCCTCGAACACGCCGATCTCGTGGTCGACGGCGAGCGGGTCGGCAGCGTCGACGTCGGGTGGGAGGTCGACCCGTTCGCCATCCCGCTGCTGCAGATCGCGCACCGGACGGGCGCCCGGGTGGTGCTACGCCACGTCGCCGGCACCGAGGACCTGGCCGCCAGCGTCGCCGTGAGCCACCCGCCGGGCACGCCGCTGCTGCAGTTGGTGCGCGACCTGCGCACGGATCGCGGGCCCGTGCTGCTCATCACCGCGCTGCACCGTGACTTCGCGTCCACCGACACATTGGCCGCGCTGGCCATCGCCGACGTCGGGGTGGCGCTGGACGACCCGCAGGCGGCGACGCCGTGGACGGCGGACATCATCACGGGCACGGACCTCGCCGCGGCGGTGCGCATCTTGTCGGCGCTGCCGGTGGCCCGGGCGGCGACCGAGTCCGCGGTGCGCCTCGCGAAGGGCGGCAGCACGCTGGCGGGGCTGCTGCTGGTCACCGGCGACCCACGCACGCTGAGCCCCTTCGCCGTGCAGCGCTGGCTCAACCCGGTCAACGCCGCCGCGGCGGCCGCGCTGATGCAGGGCACCTTCGCGGCCTCCCGGGTGCTTCGGCTGCCCGACCCGACACCGCAGCCGCTGACCGCCTGGCACGCCCTCGATCCGGAGATCGTCTATGCCCGGCTGGCCAGCCGCACCCGGCCCCTGGCCGTCGAACCCGGCGCCGCGCCCTGGCGACAACTCCTCGACGACCTGTCCTACAACCCGCTGGTCGCGCCGCTGCGCGGGCCGGCCAGCCGGGTGGGCCGACTGCTGACCGCGACGCGGGCCGAGTTGTCCGATCCGCTGACGCCCATCCTGGCCGTGGGGGCGGCCGCCTCGGCGATCGTCGGCAGCAGCGTCGACGCGCTGCTGGTGGCGGGCGTGATGACCGCCAACGCCGTCGCCGGCGGGGTGCAGCGGTTGCGGGCCGAGGCCGCCGTCGCCGAGCTGTTCGCCGAGCAGGATCAATCCGCGCGGCGCGTGGTGCTCCCCGCGGTGGCCACGGCGCACCGCCGGCTGGAGGCGGCCCGCACCGTCGAACGGACGGTCTCGGTGAACGCGAAGTCGCTGCGCCCCGGCGACATCATCGACCTGGCCGCCCCCGAGGTGGTCCCGGCGGACGCCCGCCTGCTGGTCGCCGAGGACCTAGAAGTCGACGAGTCCTTCCTCACCGGCGAGTCGCTGCCGGTGGACAAGCAGGTCGAGCCCGTGGCCGTCGCCGACTCCGACCGCGCCAGCATGCTGTTCGAAGGCAGCACCATCGTCGCCGGGCACGCCCGCGCGATCGTGGTGGCGACGGGTGCGGGCACCGCCGCCCAGCGCGCGATTTCGGCGATCGCCGACGTCGAGTCCGCGGCCGGGGTGCAGGCGCGATTGCGCGAGTTGACCAGCAAGGTCCTGCCGCTGACCCTGGCCGGCGGCGCGACGGTGACCGCGTTGGCGCTGCTACATCAAGGAACGTTGCGTCAGGCGGTCGCCGACGGGGTGGCCATCGCCGTGGCCGCCGTCCCCGAGGGCCTGCCCCTGGTGGCCACCCTGGCCCAGCTGGCCGCCGCCCAGCGGCTGTCGCGGCGCGGGGTTCTGGTCCGTACGCCGCGGGCGGTCGAAGCGCTGGGCCGGGTCGAGACGGTGTGCTTCGACAAGACCGGCACGCTCACCGAGAACCGCCTGCGCGTCGTCCGCGGCGTCCCGCACGGGGCCGACGCGGACACTCCTTTCCCCGACGTGACCGACCCGGCGTCCGCCGCGGTGGTGCGGGCCGCCGCGCGCAGCAGCACGCAGCCCCACAACGGGGGCGGCCACGCGCACGCGACCGACGAGGCGATCCTCACCGCGGCGAATTCCATTGACCGCCAGTGGGCCTCAGGTTGGACCGTGCTCGCGGATGTACCGTTCGAATCCAGCCGCGGTTACTCCGCCGCGATCGGCACGGCCGGCGGGAACGGCGGCCCGATGCTCATGGTCAAGGGCGCGCCGGAAGAAGTTCTTCCGCGCTGCCGCTTCGCCGATGCGGACGCCGACCTCGACCGCGCGGAGTCGTTGGTGTTGCGCCTTGCCGAGCAGGGCCTGCGGGTGCTGGCGGTGGCTCAGCGCCCGTGGGAGCACGGGACCGGCGAGGATGACACCGACGCCGACGCCGTCGACGCCGCCGCGCACGACCTCGAGTTGGTCGGCTACGTCGGTTTGGCGGACACCGCGCGGGCGTCGGCGCGGCCGCTGATCGAAGCGCTGGTGGAAGCCGGCCGGCGGGTGGTGCTGATCACCGGCGACCACCCGGTGACCGCGCGGGCGATCGCCCGGCAACTGGGCCTGCCGGCGGACGCGCGTGAGATGACGGGCGCCGAACTCGTCGCGTTCGGCGAGGAGGATCGCGCCAAGGTCGCCGCCGACGTCCAGGTCTTTGCCCGCGTCAGCCCGGAGCAGAAGGTGCAGATCGTCGCGGCGCTCCAGGACAGCGGGCAGGCGGTCGCGATGGTCGGCGACGGGGCCAACGATGCCGCCGCGATCCGGATGGCCGATGTGGGCATCGGCGTGAGCGGTCGCGGCTCGTCCGCCGCGCGCGGGGCCGCCGACATCGTGCTGACCGACAACGATTTGGGCGTGCTGCTCGACGCGCTGGTCGAGGGGCGCGGGATGTGGGGTGGCGTGCGGGACGCGGTGGGCATCCTGGTCGGCGGCAACGTCGGCGAGGTGCTGTTCACCCTCATCGGCACCGCCCTGGGCACCGGCCGGGCGCCGGTGGGCACCCGCCAGCTGCTGCTGGTGAACCTGCTCACCGACATGTTCCCCGCGCTTGCGGTCGCGGTCACCCCGCAGTTCTCCGAGCCGGAGGAGGCCGAGGAGGGGGCCGACCGCGACGCCGAGGAATTGCACCGCGCCTTCCAGTTGGCCACGCTGTCGGGGCCCCCGCCCTCCCTGGACGCACCGCTGATGCGGCAGATCGTCACCCGCGGCGCCATCACGGCAGCGGGTGCGACGGCGGCCTGGGCCATCGGTCGCTGGACACCGGGCACCGAACGCCGCACGTCGACAATGGGACTCACCGCGCTGGTGACCACGCAGCTCGCGCAGACCCTGCTGACCCGCCGCCACAGCCCGCTGGTGCTGGGCACGGCGCTGGGGAGCGCGGGCGTGCTGGTCGCCATCGTCCAAACCCCCGGCGTCAGCCACTTCTTCGGTTGCACGCCGCTGGGCCCGGTCGCCTGGACCGGCGTCATCAGCGCCACCGCGGGCGCCACCGTCGTCTCGGTGCTGGCGCCCAACTGGCTGGCCAAGCAGGTCGCCGCCCTGGAACCCAAGCCGCAGTGAGTGTTTCGCGCGCCTAGCCGGACAGCTCCCTGCGCACGACCTTGCCCGCCGGATTGCGCGGGATGCTGGTGACCACGTTGATGTCTCGGGGCTGCTCGAATCGCGAGACTTTGCCCTTGAGGTACTCCCGCAACTCCGCCTCATCGGTGCCAATGTCCGGGTGCAGCACCACGAACGCGGCCAATCGATGACCGAACTTCTCGTCGGGAACACCGATGACCGCGTTGTCGGCGATCGCCGGATGCTGAGCGAGGGCGTTTTCGACGGCCCGCGGATAGACGTTCTCACCGCCGGAGATGATCATGTCGTCTTCGCGGCCGACGATGTAAAGGCGGCCCGCGTTGTCGAGGTAGCCCATGTCGCCGGTGCTGGTCATGCCGTCGACGACGGCCTTCGCGCCGGGCTTGTCGCCGCCGCCGGTATACCCCTCGCTGGCCAGTTCGCCGCCCACGAAGATGCGGCCGGTAACGCGCGCACCGACCTGCTTGCCGTTCTTGTCGAGGATGCGCACCGGGCAGCCGGCGACCGGTTTCCCGACGGTCTCGGGCGCCTCGCGTAGCTCCGCGGGAGTGGCCAGCGCGCCGATGCCGACCTCGGTGGAGCCGTAGCCGTTGTAGAGGATGTCGCCGTAGGCGTCCATGAACCGCTGCCCCAAAGTGGGGTCGAGCCGGTCCCCACTCGACATCACGACCCGCAGGTAGGGCACGGGGTTGCGGGCCCGCACCCGCTCCGGCAGGGCGAGGATGCGCGCCAGCACCACCGGTACCGCCGTGAACGCGTCGGCTCGATGCAGCGACGCCTGCGCGAGCGCGGCTTCGGCGTCGAAGTGGCGGTGGGTGAGTACCGTGCCGCCCAGGGCCACGGTGAGCATCAGCATGCCCAGTCCCAGCCCGTGAAACATGGGCATCGCCACCGAGATTCGCGACCCGGTGCGCAGGCCGGTGCGGTCCAGGATCGTCACCCACACGCCCACCGCGGACCGCAGCTGCGGTGAGCGCGGCACCCCTTTGGGCGTGCCGGTGGTGCCCGACGTCAACAAAATGATCCGGCCCGGCTTGGCCACGTCGGGCCGCGGCTCATTCTCCTGGGCGGCGATCGTGGCCGGGTCGATCACGACGACCGATCCGTCGGCGGCCAGGGCGCGCTCGCCGAATTCGGCGTCGGCGACCATCGCGGTGATCCGGTGACCGCTCACCGCGGAGGCCAGGGCGTCGCTGCGAAAGTCCGTATTGACCAGGACCACGTCGGCGCCCACCAGCGCGGCGCCGAAGACGCCGGTGATGAAACCGCGGCCGTTGCGGCACATGATGCCCACCGCGTCGCCGGGCCCGACACCCTCGCGCGACAACCTGCGTGCCAGCGATTCGGTCGCCGACTGCAACTGCCGGTAATCCCAGACGCCGTCGTCGTCGACGATCGCGGCCCGGTTGGGCCATCGAGTCGCGGTCACCGCCAGCAGGGTGTACGGGTTGGTGCCGCCCCGGCGTGCCTCCCGGATCAGCCGCAGGGCCGCCAGCGGCGACGGCGGAGCGAGCAGTCGCGACCGCACCAGCGCCCGGGCCGCGGTGCCGACCACACCCTCGTCGCTCATCGCCGGGCCTCGCTGGAATCCGAGAAGAACCGCCGGTACCACAGCCGGGCCGCGCGTTCGGCCGGCCCGGCCAACAGCACCGAGGCCAACTCGGCCGGCAACACCCACGGCGGCTCGTTGGTGCGGGGCCGCTCGATGATCGCTTTGGCGATCGCGTCGGCGGCCTGGTCGGCCGACAACCCGGGGAGCCGCCCCAGGATGGGCGTGGGTGCGATCATCCGGGTCCGGACCAGCGCGAAGTAGACGGAGGTGACCTCCACACCATCGGCGTGCAATTCCGGGGCCACGCTGCGCAGCCACCGGTCGAAAGCCCCCTTCGACGCCTGGTATGCGCCCCACTGCGGCCCCGGCACGACGCGCACGCCGACACTGGAGACGTTCACGATGTGCCCGCGCCCGCTTTCGCGCATGGCCGGCAGGAGTCCCAGCAGCAGCCGGATGGGCCCGAGATAGTTGATGTCGATGGTGCGCTGAAAATCGTGCGGCCGGTCGTATTGGTGGTGCAGCGAGCGGCGCAACGACTTGCCGGCATTGCTGACCAGGATGTCGATCGCGCCGTGCTGCTCGGTGATCTCCTTGGTCAGCGCGCTGACGGCGGCCTCGTCGGTGAGGTCGGTCGGGTATGCGATCGCGCGACCGCCGGCGGCGTTGATCGACGCCGCCAGGTCGCCGAGCCGTTCCTCGGACCGGGCGACCACCAGCGCGGTGGCCCCGGCGGCGGCCAGCCTGCGCGCAGTCGCCTCGCCGATGCCGTATGAGGCGCCGGTGACCAGCACGGTCTTGCCGGCGACGGCGCGGCGCAGCTTGTCGGCATCCGACTCCCGGGCCGGATTGGCCACGTGGTCCGTGACCTTATTGAGGGCCTGCACTATCACGTTCAACTTTGCCGCCGCATTCACTCGGGCCGCGTGTCGAGCATCGGCGATGGCTTCACCGTGCGCCCGACTCGTCACAGTTAGCAGACCACATCGCGATCCGGGCCCGAGCCCCGCCCCGGCGTTGTCGCTCCGGTCGAGCCGGGCGCCGGATCGCCGGCCGCCGCGGCGCCGGATGGGGCGCCCGCGCAAGCGATCTCAGCCCGCAAAGCCCGAGGAAACCGGGGTTGTGTGAATTCGCAGTAATTTCCATGCTTTCACCTGTTTAGCCGAGGGGTCGACTGGGCACAATTGCGGCATGATCGCACGTCAAATAGCCCGTTTTGTATGTCCAGCAGTAGTTGCCGCATCCGGCCTCGGCGCGTCGGCGCTCGCCGGTTCGGTCATCCCCTCCGCCGCCGCCCAGTGTCCGGACGTGCAGGTGGTGTT
>NZ_LZIE01000017.1:0-821 GCF_001667155.1 Mycobacterium sp. 852002-53434_SCH5985345 | reverse complement strand
CGGGCCCGGCTGGACGGACTCGACACGCTGGTTACCACGGGAGAGGCGTGCCCGGCGGAGTTGGTCGGCGCCTGGGCGCCGGGTCGGCGGATGTTCAACGGCTATGGCCCCTCCGAGACCACCATCTGCGCCACGTCCACTGCGCCGCTGTCGGCGGGGCAGCCGGTGAGCATCGGCACCCCGATCCCGGGGGTGTGCGCGCTGGTGCTCGACGCGCGGCTGAACCCGGCCCCGATCGGGGTGGCGGGCGAACTATATCTGGCCGGGCGCGTCATCGCCCACGGTTATGTCAAGCGGCCGGACCTGACTGCGGAACGGTTTGTGGCCAACCCGTTTGGGGGTGCGGGGGCGCGGATGTATCGCACCGGGGATTTGGTGCGCTGGACGTCTGCGGGTGTGCTGGAGTACTTGGGCCGCACCGATGCCCAGATCAAGTTGCGGGGGCAGCGCATCGAACTGGGTGAGATCGAGAACACCTTGCTGGCGTGCCCGCAGGTCGTTCAGGCCGCGGCCGCCGTGCACCACGGCGCCACCGGTGATCGCCTCATCGGCTACGTCAGTGGGGTGCCGCGCCCCGATCCCGCGGCGGTGCGCCAGCACGCGGGTGCGCGGTTGCCCGATTACATGGTGCCGGCGGAAATTATTGTGCTCGAAGAAGTTCCGTTGACCTCGTCGGGCAAGGTCGATCGTCGGGCGCTGCCGGCGCCGGTGGTGGCCATTGCGCCGTTCCGGGCGCCGCACACCGAGACCGAGAAAATCGTGGCCGAGGTCTTCGCCCAGGTGTTGGGCCAGGATCGGGTCGGACTCGATGACGACTTCTT
>NZ_LZIE01000016.1:0-876 GCF_001667155.1 Mycobacterium sp. 852002-53434_SCH5985345 | reverse complement strand
CCGGATCGGGTTCCTGGTGGCCGATGCCGCGCCGGTGGCGGTGCTCACCACCGCCGAGCTGGCCGGGCGGTTGGCCGGTCGTGGGGTGGCGGTGATCGATGTTAATGATCGGCTCCTTGACACCTTGCCCGACACCGCCTTGCCCGAGCCGGATGCCGAGGGGCTGGCGTATGTGATCTACACCTCGGGCACCACGGGTGTGCCCAAAGGTGTTGGGGTGACGCATCATAACGTGACGCAGTTGATCGGCTCGCTGGATGCCGGGTTGCCGGCGCCGGGGGTGTGGTCGCATGCGCATTCGTTGGCGTTCGACGTGTCGGTGTGGGAGATTTTTGCGCCGCTTTTGCGTGGTGGACGGGTGGTGGTGGTCGACGACGACACCGCGCGTTCACCGGAGGATTTGCACGCGGTGTTGGTCGCCGAGGGTGTGACGGTCTTGACGCAGACGCCGTCGGCGGTGGCGATGCTGGATCCCGCTGGCCTGGATTCGGTGGCGTTGGTGATGGCCGGGGAGGCCTGCCCGCCCGAGGTGGTGCATCGCTGGGCGCCGGGGCGGGTGATGGTCAACGCCTATGGGCCGACCGAGACCACGATGTGTGTGGCGATCAGCGCCCCACTGCAGCCCGGGTCGGGGGTGCCCCCGATCGGGTCCCCGGTGCCCGGGGCGGGGTTGTTTGTGCTGGATGGATGGTTGCGGCCGGCGCCGGTCGGGGTGGTCGGGGAGTTGTATGTGGCCGGGGCTGGGGTGGGCGTCGGCTATCTGGGTCGTGCCGGGCTGACCGGGGCGCGGTTTGTGGCGTGTCCGTTCGGCGGGCCCGGGCAGCGGATGTATCGGACCGGGGACCTGGCGTGCTGGGGTACTGACGGTCAGCTGCG
>NZ_LZIE01000015.1:0-56637 GCF_001667155.1 Mycobacterium sp. 852002-53434_SCH5985345 | reverse complement strand
CCGCCCAGCTGGCCGAGCGGCTGCCCGGGGGCGGGCGGCTGCGGCTGCTGTCCGGGCTGTCCGGGTGCGGGGCGGCCGGGCACCGGGCCGGGGCGTGCCGGCGCTTCCGCCGGGGCGGCCGGGGCCGCTTGGGCGGCGGCGGTCGTCGTCCCGCCTGCGGCTTCGCCGTTGGCCTCGCCATTGCCGATGGCCTTGTCGAGTGCCTGGTCAAGCGAGTTGTCCGGACCCTTGGCCGGAGCCTTGGCGGCCGCCTTGGCCGCCGTTTTCTGGGGAGCCGGCTTGCCGCCCCCGAAGGATTCGCGCAGTCGACGAGCGACCGGCGCTTCCACCGTTGACGATGCGGATTTTACGAATTCGCCCTGTTCATTCAGCCGGGCGAGAACTTCCTTGCTGGTAACACCGAGTTCCTTGGCCAACTCGTGTACGCGGGCCTTACCTGCCACTACATCTCCTGTCTAAGAGGCGACAGTCGTGGGGCCGCGCCTCGGGTTTAGCTATGACGCATGGTCATCGGGACTTCACGGTGTGCTCATGTTCTTTGCTACCTGTTCTGTTGCCGTGCTGGTTGAGCGTTTCCACGTGCTCGACCAGCGCGGATGTGTCCGGTGGACGGTCGATGCGCAGCGCTCTGGTGAGAGCCCGCCGCCGAATCGCCTGTTGCACGCACTGCGGTACGGGATGCAACCATGCACCCCGCCCCGGCCGGTTGGCCCTGGCGTCAACGATCACGGCATGTTCGCCGTTCCCGTCCGACACAGCCACCACGCGAAGCAGTTCGACGGCCAGCTCTCGCTTTCGGCACCCGACACACGTCCGGACAGGTCCGTCCACACGTCTGTGCGCCCGGGCCGAAGGCTCACGCTGGATCACGGCTCAGTCTAGCGTCACTTATCCGATGGTCAGAACCGCCCAATGGTGGGCGCGGGATCCGCTAGCGGTCGTGCGCCATCCCGTGGGTGGCGCCGTGTTCGGGGCGGCTCTCCGAATGCGACTCCGATCCCCCCGGCGTATCGCCGCGGATGTCGATCCGCCACCCGGTGAGGCGCGCGGCCAACCGCGCGTTCTGGCCCTCCTTGCCGATGGCCAGGGACAGCTGGAAGTCGGGCACCACCACGCGGGCGGCGCGGGCGTTCGGGTCGATGATCGACACGGAAACCACCTTGGCCGGCGACAGCGCGTTGGCGACGAAGCGCGACGGGTCCTCGTCGTAGTCGATGATGTCGATCTTCTCCCCGGAAAGCTCGCTCATCACGTTGCGGACCCGCTGGCCCATCGGGCCGATGCAGGCCCCTTTCGCGTTTAGCCCGGGAACGTTGGACTTCACCGCGATCTTGGAGCGGTGGCCGGCCTCCCGAGCCACCGCCACGATTTCCACCGACCCGTCGGCGATCTCGGGAACTTCCAGGGAGAACAGCTTGCGGACCAGGTTGGGATGCGTTCGGGACAGGGTGATCAGCGGCTCCCGGGACCCGCGGGTCACGCCGATGACGTAGCAGCGGACCCGGTTGCCATGTTCGTAGCTTTCGCCGGGCACCTGTTCGGCCGCCGGGATCACGCCCTCGGAGGCCTTGGTCTCGGTGCCCATCCGGACGACGACCAGGCCGCGGGCGTTGGCGCGGTTGTCCCGCTGAATGACGCCCGCGACGATCTCGCCCTCGCGGGTGGAGAACTCACCGTAGGTGCGCTCGTTCTCCGCGTCCCGAAACCGCTGCAGCATGACCTGACGGGCGGTGGTGGCGGCGATCCGGCCGAAACCCTCGGGGGTGTCGTCCCATTCGCTGATGACGTTGCCGTCCTCGTCGGTCTCTCGGGCGACGACCTTGACGACGCCGGTCTTGCGGTCGATCTCGATGCGCGCGTCGTTCTGGTGGCCCTCGGTGTGCCGGTAGGCCGTGAGCAGCGCCGACTTGATCGTCTCGAGCAGCTCGTTGACCGAGATGCCGCGATCCACCTCGATGGCGTGCAGCGCGCCCATGTCGATGTTCATCAGCGCCGCTCCTTTCCCCCGCAAGCGGGAGGTGCCCCCACATCGCTACGTCCCCCTGGCCGCTTCGCGGCTGGGGGCGCCCCCACTGCATCGTCGCCGGCGCGGTTCATGCTCCGGCCTCCGTCCTGTCGGCACGGCCCGCCAGGTCCAACTCCGCCTGGGCGGGGGGCGAAAACTCCACCTGGACAACGGCTTTGGCGATATCGGCGAGCGGCAATTCGCGCAGCCGATAGTCCCGTCCCGCGCGGACCACCAGCGCGACGGAATCGCCGCGCGTCTCGCCGACGCGACCGGTCAGTCGCGCACCGTCCGCGAGGACGACGTCGACCTTGCGGCCGCGGGCGCGACGGAAATGTTTTGCAGTGGTCAGCGGGCGGTCCACGCCGGGCGAACTCACCTCGAGCACATAGCGGTCCGCGACGTCGTCGAGGCCGTCCAGCAAAGCCGACGCCGAGCGCGACAGCGTCGCGATGGTGTCCAGGTCGAGGGCTTTGTCACCGTCGGCGACCACCATGATCCGCGGCGGGCGCGTCCGGGCGTCGATGACCACGTCTTCGATCTCGTATCCGGCGCGCGCGAACTCGTCACCGAGTAGCTCGATCACCTGCGTCTGCGAAGGTAGCCCGGTGGTCACGGCGAGCTCCTCATCTTGAGTTGTCCGGTCAGCTGGAGGGCGTCGCCACCCTATTGCCCTGCGGGCGGCTCCAGTGTCCTGGCGGAACGCGAAGGCTGCCGTTCCGCGAGAGCAGCTATCAACGATACGCCAGGAATCGCGTTTGACGGCCGGATCGCGTCCTGGCTTCGTACCCACCCCCGAACCGATGGCAGGATGTGTTTGTGTCTAGCGCATTTCCGGTCGTCAACCGGCGGGGTGTGCTCGCCGGCGGCGCGGCTCTGGCTGCGCTCGGGGTGGTGACCTCCGCCTGCGGCGAGTCCCCGCCCAAGGCCCCGTCCGTCGAAGAGCTGCTGGGGCCGCTGGACCAGGCCCGCAAGGACAGCGCGCTGGCCGGCGCCGCCGCGGCCGCCGTCGGCAACCCACCGCAGATCGCCGCCGCGCTGACGGTCGTCGCGAGTCAGCGCGCCGCGCACGCCCGCGCCCTGTCCACGGAGATCTCGCGGGCGGCCGGCAAGATCACCGCCTCCTCGACCAGCGAGACGACGGGCCCCAGCCCGAGCCCCGCCGAGCCGGCGGGGCCGCCGCCGCCTCCCCCGCCGGTGTCCGACGTGATCAACGCCCTGCGGGCCTCGGCGGACAGCGCCAGCCGACTGGTGGCGGGCGAATCCGGCTACCGCGCGGGGTTGCTCGCCTCGATCATCGCGTCCTGCACCGCGTCGTACACCGTCGCCCTGGTGCCAGGGGGCCCGTCGATATGAGTTCCGGCAAGGACGCGGACAACGCGGCGCTCTGCGACGCGCTGGCCATCGAACACTCGACGATCTACGGCTACGGCATGGTCTCGGCGTTGTCGCCGCCCAGCGTCAACGGCCTGGTGGTGGAAGCGCTCTCCCAGCACCGCCAGCGCCGCGACGACGTGATCGCGATGCTGACCGCCCGCAAGGTCAACGCGCCGGTCGCGGCCCCCGGCTACCAGTTGCCGATCCTGGTGGGCAGCGCGGCGGACGCGGCGCGGCTGGCGGCGCGGATGGAAAACGATGGCGCGTCGGCCTGGCGCGTGGTGATCGAGCACGCCGAGACGGCCGACGACCGCGCGTTCGCCGCCACGGCACTGACGCAAAGCGCGGTGATGGCCGCCCGGTGGAACCGGGTGCTGGGTGCCTGGCCCATTACGACGAGCTTTCCCGGCGGAAATGACTAGCGGCGCGAGGGTTTTCAGCGCTACCCGGTCAGGGCGGCCACGACGTCGGTGGCCAGCGACGGCCCGGTGGCCAGCTCGCGCGTCTGTCCGCTGAAGCGGTCGCGCAGCTCCACCACGCCGTTGCCCCAGCCGCGCCCGACCACCAGGATCCATGGAACGCCCAGCAACTCGGCGTCCTTGAACTTGACCCCGGGCGACGCCTGCCGGTCGTCCAGTAGCACCTCGATGCCCAACCGGTCCAGGTCGGCGGCCAGCGCGGTGGCCCCGGTGCGGGCGTCCGCGTCTTTATTGGCGATCACCAGGTGGACGTCGAACGGCGCGACCGAAGACGGCCAGCGCAGGCCCAGCTCGTCGTGGTGCTGCTCGGCGATAACCGCCACCATCCGCGACACCCCGAGGCCGTAGGACCCCATGGTCAGCCGCACCGGCTTGCCGTCCTCACCGAGCACGTCGGCGGTGAAGGCATCGGTGTATTTGCGGCCGAGCTGGAAGATGTGCGCGACCTCGATGCCGCGGGCCGACACCAGCGGGCCGGCGCCGTCGGGCGATGGATCGCCGTCGCGCACCTCGGCGGCCTCGATGGTGCCGTCGGCGGTGAAATCCCGGCCGGCCACCAGGCCGACGGCGTGCCGGCCGGGCTCGTCCGCCCCGGTGATCCAGCTGGTGCCGTCCACCACCCGCGGGTCGACGAGGTAACGAACACCGTTGTCCCGCAGCGCCTTCGGACCGATGTAGCCCTTCACCAGGAATGGGTATTTGGCGAAGTCGGAGTCGTCGAGCAACGCGTAGTCGGCCGGTTCCAGCGCGGCGCCGAGCCTCTTGTCGTCGACGTCGCGGTCGCCCGGCAGGCCGATGGCCAGCAGCTCCCACTCCCCGCCGGGCTGTCGCACCTTGAGCAGCACGTTCTTCAGCGTGTCCGCGGCGGCGACGGTGCGACCGAGGTCGGCCGTGTTGGCCCAGTCCACCAGGGTGGCGATGGTCGGGGTGTCACCGGTGTCGTGGACCACCGCCTCGGGCAGCCCGTCGATCGGCTTGGCCTGCGGGCGGGCGGTGATGACGGCCTCGACGTTGGCCGCATACCCCGATTCCAGGCAGCGCACGAAGGTGTCTTCGCCGACCGGGCTTTCGGCCAGGAACTCCTCCGACGCACTGCCGCCCATCGCCCCCGATACCGCGGACACGATCACGTAGCGCACCTGGAGCCGGTTGAAGATGCGCTGGTAGGCCTCGCGGTGCGCGTGATAGGCGGCCTTGAGTCCGGCGTCGTCGATGTCGAACGAGTAGGAGTCCTTCATCAGGAACTCGCGCACCCGCAGGATCCCCGCGCGCGGACGCGCCTCGTCGCGGTATTTGTTCTGGATTTGATAGAGCAGCACCGGAAAGTCTTTGTACGAGCTGTATTCACCCTTGACGGTCAGGGTGAACACCTCCTCGTGCGTGGGCCCCAGCAGGTAGTCATTGCCGCGGCGGTCCTTCAGGCGGAAGACGCCGTCGCCGTATTCGGTCCACCGGTTCGTGGTCTCGTATGGCGCGCGCGGCAGCAGGGCGGGAAACAGGATCTCCTGGCCGCCGATCGCGTTCATCTCCTCGCGGACGACGGCCTCGATCTTGCGCAGCACCCGCAGGCCGAGCGGCAGCCAGCTGTAGAGCCCGGGCGCGATCGGCCGGATGTAGCCGGCGCGGATCAGAAGTTTGTGGCTGGGCACTTCGGCGTCAGCGGGGTCGTCGCGCAACGTGCGCAAGAACAGCTCGGACATCCGGGTGATCACAGCGGGCCAGCCTAGCGTGGCCGGTACCTGCGACGAGCGTCACGCCAGCGCAACGCCCGCATGCCAACGCCACTCTGTCGCGACGGTCGGCAACCCGTTGAGCTACAGCTCGCCGGCGTCGATCGCTTCCTTGACCTCTTGCGCGTGGGCCACCTGCGCGGGCGTGTAGCCGATCAACAGCGCCGCGGCGCCGACGACGACGGCCACGCCGGCCACCCACAGCAGGCCGTAGGTGTAGCCCTGGTCGAGCGCGTGCAATTGGAGGTCGTTCATGATCTTGACCGGGCCGGTGGTGCCGCCCATGTACAGCGTGCGGGAGGTGATCACGGCCTGGATGACGGCCAGCACGAGCGGACCGCCGAGGCTCTGCAGCATCAACGCGATCGCCGACACCGGGCCGATCTGGTCGAAGCCGACACCGGCGATGGCCGCCAGCGTCAGCGGGACGACGCAGATGCCGATGCCGATCCCGCCCACGATGATGGGGAGCACCAGGTTGGGGAAATAGGGCACGCCGCGGTGCATGAACGCCCAGCCGTAGAGCATCGCCCAGAACAGCAGGATTCCGCCGCCGATCGTCAACACCCGGGGCGAGAACCGCGACACCAGTTGCGAGGAGACGCCCAGGCCGATCCCCATCGCGATGACGAACGGGATGAAGCCGACGCCGGCGCGCAGCGCGCTGTAGCCGAGGATGTCCTGCACGTACAGGCCGATGCACACCGTCAGGCTGAACATGAGGCCGCCGGCCAGGAAGATCGCGGCGAACGTGACCAGCCGGTTGCGGTCGCGGAACAGATCGAATGGGACGACCGGGTTTTCGGCGGTTCGCTCGACGATGATGAAGGCGAGAGCGGCGGCCATCGCGACCACGCCCGAGCCGACGGTGGTGATCGAGACCCAACCCTTTTCCGGCCCCATCGAGAAGGCGAAGACGGCGGCGGTGCACGCCAGCGTCGCCAGCATGGCGCCGGTGGCGTCGAGCTTCATCCGCTCGCGGTTGGTCTCGCGCAGCGCGGTGCGCGCGAGGTAGATCATCACCAGGCCGATCGGCACGTTCACCAGGAACGCCAGTCGCCAGGACACCTCGGTCAGCGCCCCGCCGACGACGAGGCCCATCACCGAGCCGACGGCCGTCATCGCGGCGAACACCGCCGTCGCGAAGTTACGCGCGGGCCCCTTGGGGAAGGTGGTCGCGACCAGCGCCAGCCCCGTCGGGGAGGCGATGGCGGAACCGACCCCCTGCGAGAGCCGCGCGATGACCATGGTCACCTCGTCCCACGCGACCGCGCACAGCACCGAGGAGATGGTGAACAACGCGACGCCCACGATGAAGGTGCGCTTGCGTCCGATGGTGTCGCCGAGTCGGCCGCCCAGCAGCATCAGCCCGCCGAACGTGAGCACATATGCGGTGATCACCCAGCTACGGCCGGCGTCGGACAGGCTGAGCTCGTTCTGGATCCGGGGAAGCGCGACGATGGCGACGGTGCTGTCCATGGTCGCCAGCAACTGCATACCGCCGATGGCGATCACGGCCGCGATGAAGCGGCTGGAAGGCAGCCAGGCCGGGTAGTACTTGCTGAGGCGAGTGGAGGCGGTCTCCGCCGGGCGCGTGGAGCGCGCCGGGGCCGGACGATCGGGGCGCGCGGACGTGAAGTTCCGCACCGCGCGCTCTGTGTCGTTGAGGGCCGTCATAAAGGGTTACCTTACAGTAATCTTAAGATCCGTTTAAAGCCCGAAAGCCGCCACTGGCCCGATCACGATGATCGCGGGAGGTCGGATGCCTTCGGCTCGGATCTTTTCCGGCGTGTCGGCGAGAGTGGCCCGCAAAGTGTGCTGAGCCGCTGTCGTTCCATGTTGAACCACCAGGACCGGCGTTTCCGCAGGTCGGCCGCCCGCTATGAGTGCGTCGGCGAAAAGCTCGATGCGTTCGACGGCCATCAGCAAAACGATGGTGCCGGACAGCGCGGCCAGCGCATTCCAATTCACTAACGATTCGGGGTGACCGGGCGCCAGATGTCCGCTGACCACGACGAATTCGTGATTTATGGCCCGATGCGTGACCGGAACGCCGGCCAGGGCGGGCACTCCTATGGCGCTCGTCACACCCGGCACGACGGTGACCGGGATCCCGGCGTCGACGCACGCCTGCACTTCCTCGTAGCCGCGGGCGAAGACGAACGGGTCCCCGCCCTTGAGCCGGACGACGAACTTCCCGGACCGGGCGCGTTCGATCATGACGTCGTTGATCGCGTCCTGCGCCATCGCCCGCCCGTAGGGGATCTTGGCGGCGTCGATGACCTCCACGTGTGGCGGCAGCTCGGCCAAGAGTTCCGGCGGCGCCAGCCGGTCGGCGACCACCACGTCCGCGTGAGCCAGCAGCCGGCGCCCGCGCACGGTGATCAGTTCGGGGTCGCCGGGCCCGCCGCCGACGAGGGCCACCCCACCGCGTACGACGTCGGGGCTCACCGCGCTGTCCGGGGCGATGACCCCGGTCTGCAGCGCCTCCCGGATCGCCGAGCGGATGGCCGCCGACCGGCGGTGCTCGCCGCCCGCGAGCACCCCGACCGATAACCCTTCGTAGCTGAAGGACGCCGGGGTCACCGCGGTCCCTTCGACGGCGACGTCGGCGCGGACGCAGAAGAGGTGGCGGCGCTCGGCTTCCGCGACGATGGCCGCGTTCACCTGCGCGTCGTTGGTGGCGGCGATCGCGTACCAGGCCCCGTCGAGGTCACCGTCGCGGTATTCGCGCAGCGACAACGTGATTCCGGTCATCGCCTCGACCGACCTGGTGGCGCTGCGGGAGATGACGTGTACCTCCGCGCCGCTGGCGATGAGCAAGGGCAGCCGGCGCTGGGCAACCGAGCCACCGCCGACCACGACGACCTTCTTGCCGGCCAGGCGCAGTCCGGCGAGGTAGGCGTTCTCGGTCACCGGGCAAGCCTAGTGGCGACCGCGAGCGCGGCGGAAAACGCCGGGCGCTGCGGGTCGCCACCATCGGCCTAGTGGCGACCGCGAGCGCCTAGACGGAGGGCATGTTGGCGCCGCCCAGCCGGCGGGCGGCGTGCGCGACGAACCGCGCGACGGCTTGTGGCGCGGCAGCCGGATGGGTGTGCAGATACGAGGCGTGCACTCCGGCGTGCACGACGCCTTCGCGCACGGGATCCGCGTCGTTGCCCCGATAGGCCCAGGCCGGCTGGTAGCCGTCGCTGAATGCGATTGCGGTCCGGTGGAATTCATGCCCCACCACCCGTTGCCCGGCGGAATAGAGCGGCGAATCGGCCACTGCGACGGCGTCGCGATAGGCCAACGTCAAATTCGGCGTGAACCGCGCCGACCCGGCCAGCACTCCGCACATCGGGTAGCCGTCGAGTTCGGTGGCCAGATAAATCAGGCCCGCGCATTCGGCGTGTATCGGCGCGCCGGCGGCCGCCAGCTCGTTGATCTGCCGGCGCACGGCGTCGTTGGCCGAGAGCTCCGCAGTGAACTGTTCCGGGAAGCCGCCGGGCAGCAACACCGCGTCCGTGCCATCCGGCAACTCCTCAGCCAGCGGGTCGAATTCGACCACGTCGGCGCCGGCGGCCCGCAGCAGCTCGGCGTGCTCGGCATAGCCGAAGCTGAACGCCTTACCCGCCGCCATCGCCACTGTGGCGTGCCCTCCGGGCGTCTCCCCCACCGCGGACGCCGGGTCCCACGCCGTGCCGGTCCGGCTCGCGGCGACAGCGGCCACGGCCGCCACCGCCGCAAGGTCGACGTGACGGGCGACCAGGTCGGTCATCGCCTCGACCGCCAGCCGCGCCCGCCGCCCGTACTCCACCGCGGTGACCAGACCCAGATACCTTGTCGGGAGCTCTAATTCGGCGGTTCGTGGAATGGACCCCAGCACCGCGACACCGGCCTGCTCGCAGGCCTGCCGCAGCACGTGTTCGTGCCGGGCCGAACCGACCCGGTTGAGGATCACACCGCGGACCCGGGTCGCGGCATCGAACGTCGAAAAGCCATGCAGCAGTGCGGCGATGCTGTGGCTCTGGCCGCGCGCGTCGACCACCAGAATCACGGGCGCACCCAGCAGGCCGGCCACGTGCGCGGTGGAGCCTTCCGCGGGACCAGCCGCGGCGGGCCCGATCCGCCCGTCGAAGAGCCCCATCACCCCCTCGATCACCGCGATGTCCGCACCGCCCGAGCCGTGCGCGTACAGCGGGCCGACGAGGTTCTCGCCGACCAGAACCGGGTCCAGGTTGCGGCCGGGACGCCCGGCGGCCAGGCCGTGATAACCGGGGTCGATGAAGTCCGGGCCCACCTTGAACGGAGCGACGGCATGGCCCGCCCGTCGCAGCGCGCCGATCAAACCCGTTGCGACGGTTGTCTTTCCGCTGCCCGACGTCGGCGCGGCGACGACGACCGCGGGAACACTCACCACTCGATGCCCTTCTGCCCCTTGCGGCCCGCATCCATCGGGTGCTTGACCTTGGTCATCTCGGTGACCAGATCGGCGGCCTCGATCAACCGCCGCGGGGCATCGCGACCGGTGATGACCACGTGCTGGTGGCCCGGGCGTGCCAACAGCACGTCGACCACCTCGTCGACGTCCACCCACCCCCATTTCAGCGGGTAGGTGAACTCGTCGAGCACATAGAAGTCGTGGCGCTGATCGGCCAGCCGGCGCGAGATCTCCGCCCACCCGTCGGCCGCGGCCGCGGCGTGATCGAGTTCGCTGCCCGCCTTTCGCGACCACGACCAGCCCGCGCCCATCTTGTGCCATTCCACCGGCCCACCGATGTTGTGCTGTTGGTGCACCTGACCGAGTTGAGCGAAGGCGCTCTCCTCGCCCACCCTCCATTTGGCGCTCTTGACGAACTGGAAGACCGCTACGGAGAGCCCGACATTCCAGGCCC
The DNA here is from genome assembly GCF_001667155.1 of Mycobacterium sp. 852002-53434_SCH5985345. NCBI lineage: Bacteria > Bacillati > Actinomycetota > Actinomycetes > Mycobacteriales > Mycobacteriaceae > Mycobacterium > Mycobacterium sp. 852002-53434_SCH5985345. The sequence continues at coordinate 46,169 of NZ_LZIE01000015.1, read as the reverse complement.
GCAACGCCATTCCGAATGCGGCGGTGGACTTCCCCTTGCCGGGGCCGGTGTGCACCGCCAGCACCGGGGTGTTGCGCCGGGCCCTGGTGCTGAGTCCATCCTCGGGGACCTGCAGTGGGCGGCCTTGTGGCATCGGCGGTTACCTTTCTCAGGCCGCGTTGCGCACGGCGCGCGTCAGAGAGTCCGCGTGTAGCTGCTCCAGGCGCACGGCCGGCGCGCCGAGGTGGCGGGCCAGTTGCTCGGCCAAACCCAGCCGCACATAGGAGGTTTCGCAGTCGACGACCACGGCGGCCACGCCCTCGGCCACCAACCGGGCGGCCGCGGCGCGACTGCGGCGCAACGGGTCGGTTCCGGCGGTGGCCCGGCCGTCGGTCAGCACCACCACCAGGGAACGCCGGGCCCGGTCGCGAGCCTTCTCCCGGACGATCAGTTCACGCGCGGCGAGCAGGCCCTCGGCGAGCGGAGTCTTGCCGCCGGTATCGAACCGGGCCAGCCGCCGGCCGGCGATGTGCGCCGACGATGTCGGCGGCAACAGCAGCCGTGCCTCCTGCTGGCGGAACGTGATCACGGCGACCTTGTCGCGGCGCTGGTAGGCGTCGCGCAGCAGCGACAGCGTCGCACCGCTCACCGCGGCCATCCGGTCGCGCGCGGCCATCGAGCCCGACGCGTCCACGACGAAGATGACCAGGTTGCCTTCACGCCCCTCCCGGATCGCCCGTCGCACGTCATCCGGCCCCGGGCGCAGCGGGCCCGACCCGGCGCGCTCGGCGGCCGACAGCAGGGTGGCGAACAGGTGCAGCCCGTGTGCGCCGGAACTCGTGTCGTTTCCGTCGGTCGCCGCGATCACGCTGCCGCTGGAGTTGCGGGCGCGCGATCGCCGCCCCGGCGCGCCCGCGCCGACCCCGGGCACCGTCAGCGCTCGGGCGCGGAAGGTCTTCGCTGGCGGCGCGCTGGGACGCGGTGGCCGCGGCTTCGACGGCGCCGATGAGTTCGGCTGCGTTGCAGGGTCTTCCGCGGCCCGACCGCCGCCCGGAGGGTCGGGCTCCGGCTCGCGGTCGTCATCGTCGGCTTGCGCCAGCGCCTCGTCGAGCTGGTCGCGGTCGATGCCGGGGTCGTCGAACGGGTCGCGGCGGCGCCGATGCGGCAGCGCCAGCTCGGCGGCCACCCGGACGTCTTGCCCTTCGACCGACTTGGCCCCACGCCACGCGGCGTGCGCGGCGGCGGTGCGGGCCACCACCAGATCGGCCCGCATCCCATCGACGTCGAACGCCGCGCATACCGCAGCGATGCGCCGTAACTCGTTGTCCGGCAATACCACTTCGCCGACGAGCGCACGCGCGGCGGCGATGCGCCGGGCCAGTTCGGCCTCGGCGTCGACGTAGCGCTCGGCGAATGCGTCCGGGTCGGCCTCGTAGGCCATCCGCTGTCGGACGACCTCCACCCGCACGTCGACGTCACGAGACGCGTGCACGTCGACGGTGAGGCCGAACCGGTCCAGCAGCTGCGGACGCAGTTCGCCCTCCTCGGGATTCATGGTGCCGATCAGCACGAACCGGGCCTCGTGCGAATGCGAGATGCCGTCGCGTTCGATGTGCACCCGGCCCATCGCCGCGGCGTCGAGCAGCACGTCCACCAGATGGTCGTGCAGCAGGTTGACTTCGTCGACGTACAGCACGCCGCCGTGCGCGCGCGCCAACAGTCCCGGCGAGAACGCGTGCTCGCCGTCGCGCAGCACCCGCTGTAGGTCCAGCGAGCCGATCACCCGGTCTTCGGTTGCGCCGAGCGGCATTTCGACAAGGCCGGCGCCCGCGTCACCGGTCGCCTCGGACAGCAACGCCGCCAGGCCGCGCACCGCCGTCGACTTGGCCGTGCCCTTCTCGCCTCGGATGAGCGCACCGCCGATCTCCGGCCGCACGGCGCACAGCAGCAGCGCCAGGCGCAGCTGGTCATGCCCGACGATCGCGCTGAACGGATACGGCTTCACGGTAGCTCCGTCAGGCCCGCGCCCGGCCCGCCCTGCGACGATGCGGTCGGGGTCTCCGCCTGAGGGGGCGGGCGTGGCGGCTTCAGCATCGGCACGTGCGGCACGCCGTCGTCGACGAAATCGTCACCGGCTCGGACGAACCCGTGCTGGGCGTACATGTCGGACAAGTAGGTCTGCGCGTCGATCCGGCACGGGTAGTCGCCGACCTCGGCCAGGGCGGCGCGCAGCAACCGGGTGGTGTGGCCCTGCCCGCGCGCGCTGCGTTTGGTGCACAACCGGCCGATCCGGAATGTCTTTCGGCCGCCGGCGTGCTCCTCCATCAACCGCAACGTGCAGATCACCTCGCCGTCGGGCGTCTCCAGCCAGAAGTGCCGCGTCTCGGCGAGCAGGTCGCGGCCGTCCAGCTCCGGGTACGGGCAGGCCTGCTCCACCACGAACACCTCCACCCGCAACTTGAGCAGCTCGTAAAGGGTCCGGGCGTCAAGGTCTTTCGCCCACGACCGACGCAACGCTTCACTCATGACCGAACCCCCGAATCGGACTTCAACCCCAACACCTCGGTACCCCAGGACCACACCTCGTCGTACAACGCCGGCTCACGGGACAGCTCCACCCCCAGCGACGGCACCATCTCTTTGAGCGTGGGCAGCCAGGATTGATAGCGGCCGGCGAAGCACCGCTGCAACACCTCGAGCATGGCCGACACTGCCGTCGATGCTCCCGGCGATGCTCCCAGCAGCCCGGCGATGCTGCCGTCGGCGGCGGCCAGCACGGTGGTGCTGAAGTCCAGCACGCCTCCCTTGCGCCCGTCCCGCCTGATCACCTGCACGCGCTGACCGGCCACGGTCAGCTCCCAGTCGGAACCCATTGCGCTGGGGGCGAATTCGCGCAGCGCGTGGATGCGATCCGGATCGGACAACCGCAGCTGGTGAATCAAGTAGTTGAGCAGTGTCAGCTGGGTGAGGCCAACCCCGAGCATGGACAGTGCGTTGTCCGGCTTCACCGAGCGGGGCAGGTCGCTGAGGCGGCCGTGTTTCAAGAACTTGGGTGACCAGCCGGCGTACGGCCCGAACACGAGCCAGGATTTGCCGTTGACGAATCGGAGGTCCAGATGCAGCGCGCCGAGCGGCGGGGCCCCCGGTGCCGGGACCCCGTACACCTTGGCCCGGTGCGCGGCGGTGAGCGCGGGATTGTCGGTGCGCAGAAACCGTCCGCCGATGGGGAACCCGGCGAAGCCCCTGACCTCGTGAATGCCGGCCTTCTGCAGCAACGGCAGCGCGCCGCCGCCGGCCCCGACGAAGACGAATTTGGCATTCAGCCGGCGTTTTTCACCGGTGCGCCGATTGCGGATCAGCAGCGTCCAGCTGCCGTCCGATTGCCGGGTCAGGTCGCGGACCTCGTGGCCGAACAACGCGGTGGCACCGCCCTGCACGCAGTGGCCGATGAGCTGTCTGGCCAGCGCACCGAAGTCGACGTCGGTGCCGTGGGGGGCCCAGTTGAGCGCGGTCGGTTCGGAGAAGTCGCGCCTGGCGCCCATGAACGGCAGCCGGCGGGCGAACTCCTGCGGGTCGTCGATGAATTCGGTGCCGGCGAACAGCGGGTTGGGAGCCAGGGCCCGCTGCCGTCGGCGCAAGAACTCGACGCGCTGCGCCCCGCGCACAAAGCTCACGTGCGGGAGCGGGTTGAGGAAACCGGTGTCGGTCAGGATCCCGTTCTCGGCGGCGTAGGCCCAGAATTGGCGGGTCACCTGGAACTGCTCGTTGATGCGCACCGCTTTGGTGATGTCGATCGAGCCGTCCGGATTCTGCGGGGTGTAGTTGAGCTCGCACAGCGCGGAGTGCCCGGTGCCGGCGTTGTTCCACGGACTGCTGCTTTCGGCGGCGACGGCGTCCAGGCGTTCGACGATGGTCATGGACCAGTCGGGTTGCAGCCGCCGCAGCAACGCACCCAGGGTTGCGCTCATGATGCCCGCGCCCACCAGCACGACGTCCGTCCGTGCGGTTCGGGCTAGCGATGACACCTGCTCCTGGTCCTTCCGTCGACTGTGCCGGTTCCCAGGCTATCCCGAGGCAAACCCGGCCCGGACGGCGTGCGCCTCCCTGTGGCCAGCAAAACCTCTAAGCTTGCCTCGTGACTGGCTGGGTGCCCGATGTCCTGCCCGGTTATTGGCAGCGCACCATCCCCCTTGGGCCCGACCCGGTCGGCGAGGGCGAGATTGTCGCGACGCTGATCCGGCGCGGTGAGCCTGCCGAACCCTCCGGTTCGGGTCACGCGGTGCTGGCCGTGCATGGCTACACCGACTACTTCTTCAACACGGCGCTGGCCGAGCACTTCGCCGACCGCGGCTTTGCCTTCTACGCGCTGGACCTGCAGAAATGCGGCCGGTCGCGCCGCGACGGCCAGACACCGCACTTCATCACCAACCTCGACGATTACGACGCCGAACTCGACCACGCCCTGGCGGTGATCCGCGAGCACCACCGACCCGCCAAGGTTTTGGTGTACGGCCATTCCTCCGGTGGGCTCATCGTGTCGTTATGGCTGGACCGGCTCCGCCGTCGCGACGCCGCAGCCCACGCCGGCATCGGCGGTTTAGTGCTCAACAGCCCGTTTTTGGACCTGCACGGCCCCGCGGTGCTGCGTCATTCGGTGACCTCGGCGCTGATCGCCGGCCTGTCCCGGGTGCGCTCCAGGAGGGTGGTCCGGACGCCCACCGAGGGCGGCTACGGCACCACCCTGCACCGCGACTACCACGGCGAGTTCGACTACAACCTGCAGTGGAAACCGGTGGGCGGCTTCCCGATCACGGTCGGATGGCTGCACGCCATCCGCCGCGGCCACGCCCGGCTGCACCGCGGGCTCGACGTCGGGGTGCCGAACCTCATCCTGCGCTCGGACCACACCGTGCGGGAAACCAGCGATGCGGCGTCCATGCAGTGCGGCGACGCGGTTCTCGACGTCACCCAAATTGCCAGGCGGGCCGGCTGCATCGGGAATCACAGCACCATCGTGCCGATCGGCGACGCCAAACACGACGTCTTCCTCTCGCTGCCGCAGCCTCGGCGGGCGGCCTACCGCCAGCTCGACCTCTGGCTGGACCGCTACCTCCACACCGACCGCACCGAGCCCTCTTCGAGGATGGGGTGAGGAGTTGGAGACCTATGACATCGCCATCATCGGAACCGGTTCGGGCAATACCCTTCTCGACGATCGGTTCGCCGGCAAGCGTGCGGCGTTGTGCGAGCACGGCACGTTCGGCGGCACCTGCCTGAACGTCGGATGCATCCCGACCAAGATGTTCGTCTACGCCGCCGAGGTCGCCACGACGATCCGGGACGCCGCACGCTTCGGTGTCGACGCGCACGTCGACCGGATCCGCTGGGACGACATCGTCTCGCGGATCTTCGGACGAATCGATCCGATCTCGATGAGCGGCGAGGACTACCGCCGCGCGTCACCCAGCGTCGACTTGTACGACCAGCACACCCGGTTCGGACCGGTTCAACCCGACGGGCGCTACCTGTTGCGCACGGACGGCGGTGACGAATTCACCGCCGATCAGGTGGTGATCGCGGCGGGGTCCCGCCCGGTCATCCCTCCCGCGATCCTCGACTGCGGCGTCGCCTATCACACCAGCGACACGATCATGCGGATCCCGGAATTGCCCGAGCACCTGGTGATCGTCGGGAGTGGCTTCGTGGCAGCGGAATTCGCCCATATCTTTTCCGCCCTCGGCGTCCGGGTGACATTGGTCATCCGCGGCAGCTCGATGCTGCGGCACTGTGACGACACCATCTGTAAACGCTTCACCCGCATCGTCGCGGCCAAATGGGAACTGCGCACGCACCGAAACGTCGTGGGCGGCACCAACAACGGCTCTGGCGTCGCGCTGCGGCTCGACGACGGGTCGACATTGGACGCCGACCTGCTGCTGGTCGCGACCGGGCGGGTGTCCAACGCCGACCTGCTGGACGCCGAACAGGCCGGTGTCGAGGTCGAGAGCGGCCGGGTGGTGGTCGACGAATACCAACGAACCTCGGCGCGTGGTGTTTTCGCCCTCGGCGACGTTTCGTCGCCATACCAGCTCAAGCACGTCGCCAACCACGAGGCCCGCGTCGTACAGCACAACCTGCACTGCAACTGGGACGACACCGAGTCGATGCTGATGACCAACCACCGCCATGTGCCGTCGGCGGTGTTCACCGACCCTCAGCTGGCATCCGTCGGCCTGACCGAAAACCAGGCCATCGCACAGGGATTCGAGGTCTCGGTCGCGATACACGACTACGGCGACGTCGCCTACGGCTGGGCCATGGAGGACACCACCGGGATAGTCAAGCTGATCGCCGAGCGCAGCAGCGGCCGCCTGCTGGGCGCGCACATCATGGGCCACCAGGCGTCGTCGATCATCCAACCGCTGATCCAGGCGATGAGCTTCGGGCTCACCGCCCACGAGATGGCCCGCGGCCAGTACTGGATTCATCCGGCGCTGCCCGAGGTGGTCGAGAACGCGCTACTCGACCTGGACTAGTGGCGATCGCAAGCGCGGCGAAGCCGGGCGAAGCGGATCGCCACCATTGGCGGAAGCTCAGCGCTTCTGACACTGCGGGCACAGGCCGCGCAGCGTCAGACCCGCTGCCTCGGACAGCGCGAACGAACTGCCCGCCATCGCGTGTTCGAGCGCCGAACTGAGCTGCCGGGCGGGCACCTCGATGATCGAGCCGCATTCGGTACATACGGCGTGGTGGTGTGGCGCGGTGGCCATCCCGTAGGTGGTGACACCGCCGTCGAGGGTCAACGGGTGCAGCACTCCCTGGCCGACCAGGGTGGTCACCGTGCGATAGATGGTCGCCACGTCGGGAGCGTGTGATCCGTGCGGCAGGCACGCCCGCACCCGCTTGTGGATCTCCGCCACCGGCAGGTGGCCGTCGACCGGCTCGAGCACCGCCAGCACCTGGATCCGCGAGGACATCCGCCGCAGCCCCCGGGCGCGCAGGAGATCGCCGATCCGTGCGGTGGCGGACGGGTCCAGTGCCGGCGGCTTGGGCGTCACCCGTTCAGTGTCGCGCCGCCGCGGTGGGCGCGCCAGTCTTCTGCCGAATTCGCCCCGCACCGGCCCCGGGATTCCTGCAACCCACTTGCATCTGCCTGACGACGGCACATACAGTCGTGCCGGTTGTTGCGTTCCATGCCCGATGCTCGAAGGACCCTGGAGGAACCCAGTGGTCAGTACTGAGTTCGGCCGGCGCCCGTCATGGACGACCAGGCTGCGCAGCGCCCTGACACCGGCGGAGTGGGGGCGGCTGGCATCGATGTCGGCGATCATCGTCGCGCTGCACGTGGTCGGCTGGTTCACCCTGGTGGCTTTCGTGGCCCCGACGCAATTCAGCTTGGGGGGCAAGGCATTCGGGGTCGGCGTCGGGTTGACCGCCTACACCCTGGGAATGCGGCACGCCTTCGACGCCGACCACATCGCCGCCATCGACAACACCACCCGCAAGCTGATGAACGACGGGCAGCGGCCGCTCGCGGTCGGATTCTTCTTCTCGCTGGGGCATTCCACGGTGGTCTTCGCGCTGGCGGTGCTGCTGGCGTCCGGGGTCAAGACGATCGTGGGACCGGTCCGCGACGACTCCTCGAAGCTGCATCACTACACGGGGCTGATCGGCACGGGCGTCTCCGGTGTATTCCTCTATTCGATCGCCGTCCTCAACGTCGTCGTGCTGGTGGGCATCCTGCGGGTGTTCGCGCGGGTGCGCCGCGGCGGATTCGACCCGGACACGGACGGGGCCGAACTGGAACGGCAGTTGGACAACCGGGGGCTGATGAATCGAGTCCTCGGCCGCTTCACCAAGTCGGTCACCAAGTCGTGGCACTCCTACCCCGTCGGGCTGCTGTTCGGTCTCGGCTTCGATACCGCCACCGAGATCGCACTTCTGGTTCTGTCGGGCACCAGCGCGGCGGCCGGGTTGCCGTGGTACGCCATCCTGTGTCTGCCCGTGCTGTTCACCGCCGGCATGTGCCTCCTGGACACGATCGACGGCTCGTTCATGAACTTCGCCTACGGCTGGGCATTTTCGAATCCGGTGCGCAAGATCTACTACAACATCACCATCACCGCGCTGTCGGTGGTCGTCGCGTTGCTGATCGGCAGCGTCGAGCTGCTCACGTTGTTCGCCGAGCAGTTCGGCTGGCGGGGCACGTTCTGGAGCTGGATCGGCGGGCTGGACCTGGGCGCCGTCGGCTATTTCATCGTCGGCGCGTTCGTCATCACCTGGGCGGTGGCGCTGCTCGTCTGGCGCTACGGGCGCCTCGAACAGAAGTGGACGCCGTCGTAACGCGAGCCCCGAGAGCGGCTGCGCATCCGGGGCCTTCGGTGTAGAACAGTGCTCATGAGCCTCGCTGCGGCCGGAGTGATCGGCGGTGCATGAACTGTCGCTGTGCGAAGCGATCGCCGGTGTGGTCAAGACGCATGCCGACGGTCGGCACGTCGATGTGGTGCGCGTGCGGATCGGGGCGCTGCGTCAGGTGGTGCCCGAATCGCTCTCGTTCTGCTGGACGCTGGTGCGCGACGCCGAGAACATGCCGGAGGCCGAGCTGGAACTCGAGTGCGTCGGCGCCGAGGTGAGCTGTCGCGCCTGCGGCCGGCGATCGGAGATCACGTCGGCCTGGTCGATCTGGTGCCCGCGGTGCGACAGTTCCGACGTCGAGGTGCTGCACGGCAACGAATTCCTGGTGACGTCGCTGGACGTCTCGTGAAACGCGCTATCCCCGAACGGATTTGACCATGGGAAGATTTCATCGGCATGACGACGGAACGGTGCACACCCACGAGCACGACGATCCGGATCACGAGCACGGCGACCACGGCCAGTACCGGACCGGTAAGCAGCGGGTCGACGTGTTGGAGGCGATCTTCGCCGAGAACGATCTGCTCGCCGAAGCCAACCGGGCGGCGTTCGAGGGCAACGGGGTGCGCACGCTGAACCTGATGAGCTCACCCGGATCGGGCAAGACGACCATCCTGCAGGCCACGCTCGACGAGCTCGCCGGCGAGCTTGCCATCGGGGTGATCGAAGGTGACATCGCCACCGATCTCGACGCGGCCAAGCTTCGTGGCCGCGGCGCCCAGATCTCACTCCTCAACACCAGCAACGGTTTTGGCGGCGAATGCCATCTCGACGCGCCGATGGTGAACCGCGCGCTGCCCGGGCTCGACCTGCCCGTGCTGGACCTGGTGATCATCGAGAACGTGGGCAATCTGGTCTGCCCGGCCGAGTTCGACGTCGGCGAGCACGCCAAGGCCATGGTCTACTCCGTAACCGAGGGCGAGGACAAGCCGCTGAAGTACCCGGTGATGTTCCGATCGGTGGATGTGGTGTTACTCAACAAGATTGACTTGGTTCCACACCTGGACGTCGACGTCGACGAGTACATCGCCCACGTGCGCAAGGTCAATGCGACGGCGACCATCCTGCCGCTCAGTGCGCGCACCGGCGCCGGGATGGGCGCCTGGTTCGGCTGGTTGCGACGATTCGCCGCGGAACCGGCGGCCTGACGGGTCCCTTCTTGCAAGGGATTTGCATGATGGCGGCGCCATCGGCCGGGCCGCCGATCGCCGCTCGCTTCGCGAAGAGACTATGCAACGGTTGTCTAATTACTTGGTACCGCAGAATCGTTGACACACCCGGCGGTGAGGAGTAGACCCAAAATCAGCGCTGCGCAAGTGGGCCGACGGTCGACTCCGGCGGCGCAGGAGCCTCAGCCCGGCTCCGGAAAGCTGCAGCATGCCAACAGAAGCAGCAGTCAAAGCAGAAGAAACATTGATCCACGTTCTATGGATCAACGCGGGGCTCAGTTGTGATGGCGATTCGGTGGCGTTGACTGCCGCCACCCAACCCTCTGTCGAAGAGATCGCCCTGGGGGCACTGCCGGGGCTTCCGCAGGTCGCCGTGCACTGGCCGCTCATCGATTTCGAATGTGGGCCCAACGGAGGGGCGGACGACTTCCTCTCGTGGTTCTTCAAAGCCGACCGCGGCGAGCTGGAACCGTTCGTGCTCGTCGTCGAAGGGTCCATCCCCAACGAGAAGATCAAGGACGAGGGCTATTGGTGCGGGTTCGGCAACAACCCCGCCACCAACCAGCCGATGACCACCAGCGAGTGGCTCGACCGGCTGGCGCCCAAGGCCACCGCGATCGTCGCGGTCGGGACCTGCGCCACCTACGGCGGCATCCACGCCATGGCCGGCAATCCGACGGGGGCGATGGGGGTTCCCGACTACCTGGGGTGGGAATGGAAGAGCAAGGCCGGCATTCCGATCGTGTGCGTGCCCGGTTGCCCGATCCATCCCGACAACCTGTCGGAGACGCTGACCTACCTGCTCTACATGGCGACGGGTCAGGCGCCGATGATTCCGCTCGACGATGCGCTGCGCCCTAAATGGTTGTTCGGCAACACTGTCCACGAAGGTTGTGACCGGGCCGGATACTACGAGCAGGGCGACTTCGCCACCGAATACGGATCGCCGAAATGCATTGTCAAACTTGGGTGTTGGGGCCCGGTCGTCAAGTGCAACGTGCCCAAGCGGGGATGGATCAACGGCATCGGTGGCTGCCCCAATGTGGGCGGGATCTGCATCGGATGCACGATGCCGGGCTTCCCCGACAAGTTCATGCCATTCATGGACGAACCGCCGGGCGGCAAGGTCTCCACCACCGCTTCGGGTCTTTACGGCACCGTGATTCGCAATTTGAGGGGTATCACGGCGCGCACCGTCGACAAGGAACCGCGGTGGCGCCACAACGGCAACCAACTCACCACCGGAGCGCGCCGGACCTGGTAGCTCGCTACCGGGTCGGCGCGCTTCGTCTCAAATCTGAGCCTTCGAGCTCAAGAGCCCACAGCGGGAAGAAGAAGTGCGATGACAACCATCATTCCGGAGCCCACCCACGCCAAGCGGGAACCCGGCCAACTGGTCGACATGGCCTGGGACCCCATCACCAGGATCGTGGGCAGCTTGGGCATCTACACCAAGATCGACTTCGAGAACCGCGAAGTCGTCGAGTGCCACAGCACGTCGTCGATCTTCCGCGGCTACTCGATCTTCATGAAAGGCAAGGATCCCCGCGACGCCCACTTCATCACCAGCCGCATTTGCGGCATCTGCGGCGACAACCACGCCACCTGTTCGTGCTACACGCAGAACATGGCGTACGGGGTCAAGCCGCCGCACCTCGGCGAGTGGATCGTCAACCTAGGTGAGGCCGCGGAATACATGTTCGACCACAACATCTTCCAGGAAAACCTGGTCGGGGTGGACTTCTGCGAAAAGATGGTCTCCGAGACGAACCCGAGCGTGCTTTCGCTGGCGGAGAAGACCCCGGCGCCGCACGCCGACGCGCACGGTTACAAGACGATCGCCGACATCATGCGTTCGCTCAACCCCTTCAGCGGCGAGTTCTACCGCGAGGCACTCGTGGTCAGCCGCTGGACGCGAGAGATGTTCTGCCTCATGGAAGGTCGCCACGTGCATCCGTCCACGCTGTACCCCGGCGGGGTCGGCACCGTTGCGACCATCCAGCTGATGACCGACTACATGACGCGGTTGATGCGGTATGTGGAGTTCATGAAGAAGGTCGTGCCGATGCACGACGACCTGTTCGACTTCTTCTACGAGGCACTGCCGGGTTACGAGAAGGTCGGGCTGCGCCGCACCCTGCTCGGCTGCTGGGGCTCCTTCCAGGACCCCGAGGTGTGCAACTTCGCGTACAAGGACATGGAGCGCTGGGGTAACGCCATGTTCGTGACCCCGGGCGTGGTGGTCGACGGCAAGCTGGTCACCCACTCCCTGGTGGACATCAACCTCGGCATCCGGATCCTGTTGGGCAGTTCGTATTACGACGACTGGACCGAGCAGGAGATGTTCGTCAAGACCGACCCACTGGGCAACGCGGTGGACCGGCGCCACCCGTGGAATCAGCACACCAACCCGCACCCGCAGAAGCGGGACTTGGACGGCGGCAAGTACAGCTGGGTGATGTCGCCGCGCTGGTTCGACGGCAAGGACCACCTGGCGCTGGACACCGGCGGCGGCCCGCTGGCCCGGTTGTGGGCCACCGCGCTGGCCGGCCTGGTCGACATCGGCTACGTCAAGGCGACCGGCAACAGCGTCAAGATCAACCTGCCCAAGACCGCGCTCAAGGGTCCGGTCGAGTTCGAGTGGAAGATCCCGAAATACGGCAGCAACACGATCGAGCGCGACCGGGCGCGCACCTACTTCCAGGCCTACGCGGCAGCGTGCGCGCTGCACTTCGCCGAGAAGGCGCTCGGGGAAATCCGGGCCGGACGCACCAAGACCTGGGAGAAGTTCGAGGTGCCCGACGAAGCCATCGGTTGCGGCTTCACCGAGGCGGTCCGCGGCGTGCTCAGTCACCACATGGTGATCCGCGACGGCAAGATCGCCAACTATCACCCGTACCCGCCCACCCCCTGGAACGCCAACCCGCGTGACAGCTACGGCACGCCCGGGCCGTACGAGGACGCGGTGCAGGGTCAGCCGATCTTCGAGGAGAACAGCCGGGAGAACTTCAAGGGGATCGACGTCATGCGCACGGTGCGCAGCTTCGATCCGTGCCTGCCCTGCGGCGTGCACATGTACCTGGGTAAGGGCAAGACCCTGGAGAGATTGCACACACCAACGCAGTCACCCGTCGGGGAGTGATGATCGCGGATCGCCCGGAGGAACCCCTGATGACCTCAGACACAGACGCGCAATGGCGCACGGCGGGCGATCGAATCCAGACCCTGCTGGATTCCTGCGCGGCGGGTGGGGCGGCCGCGCAGGAGCGCGCCCAGCAGTTGGTCCGGGAAGTGGTCGGGCTCTACGGGGCCGGGCTGGAACGGATCATGCTGCTGGCTCGGGACGGCCAAGGCACTGGCCTGGCCGAGCGGCTGGCCACCGACGACCTGGTGGCCAGCCTGCTCCTGGTCCACGGTCTGCACCCGCACGACGTGCACCGCCGGGTGTCCGACGCACTCGACCGGGTGCGGCCGTACCTGGGCTCGCACGGCGGGGACGTCGATCTCATCGAAGTCGACGGCGATACCGTGCGGCTGGCGTTCACCGGCAGTTGCAAGAGCTGTCCGTCGTCGGCGGTGACGCTGGAATTGGCGGTCGAGGACGCGGTGCGCGCCGCCGCACCCGAGGTCGGCTCGATCGAGGTGGTGACCGCCGAATCCGCGCCCGGTCCGGCCGTGATACCCGCCGATTCGCTGATGTCCCATCTGCATTCGAGGGGCTCGACCTGGTATCCGGTACCCGAGCTGGCCGAACTGGAGCTCGGCGAGGTGGCAGGGTTCCTGGTCTCGGACACCACGCTGCTGGTGTGCAGGATCGGCGACCTGCCACTGGCCTATCGTGACCACTGTCCGGTGTGTGATGACTCGTTGGCGGGTGCGCGACTGCGCGAGACCCTGCTGGCCTGCCCGCGCTGCGGCACGCAGTTCGACATTGTGCATGCGGGTGCCGGCCCCAACGGGGCCCATCTCGAGCCGCTCCCCGTGCTGCTTCGCGACGGGGTGCCATCGGTAGCGCTGGCCGAACCGATGGGCGCCGGCGCATGACGACCCCGTACGAGGTTCTGACCCGCATCCGCAGCGAGCGGCCGGCCCCCGAACCGGCCGGCGAGCGGTGTGAGATGTGCTCGGAATCGATCGCGGACGCACACCAGCACGTGGTCAATGTGGCTGACCGCCAGCTCATGTGCGTGTGCCGCGCCTGCTATCTGCTGTTCACCGACTCCCGGGCGGAACTCCGCTACCGCGCGGTGCCCGATCGGTATCTGTCATTCCCGGACTTCGCGCTGGATCGCCGCGCCTGGGAGGCGCTGCAGATACCGGTGGGCGTCGCCTTCTTCTTCAGAAACTCCGCGCTCGGGCGCACCGTCGCCTTCTACCCCGGGCCGGCGGGCGCATGCGAATCCGAGCTCGCGCTGGACGTCTGGGACGCGCTCAGCGGCGCCGACGCCCGGGTGGGTCTGCTGACGGACGACGTGGAGGCGCTGTTGGTCCGCGTCCCCGAATCCGGTGCGCCGCAGAGCTATCTCGTACCGATCGACGCCTGCTACGAATTCGTCGGTCGGCTGCGCATGCTGTGGCGTGGGTTCGACGGAGGGCAGGAGGCGCGCGAGTTCATCGACGGGTTCTTCTCCCACCTCGAAGCGCGCGCCGTGAGGACGCCGCCGCCATGATGGACGTCGACTTCTCGGTCCTCGACGTGGTTCCCGAGCCGTACACCGTCAGCCCCGTGCTGACCGCACGAGTCGCCATCGACACCGGCGGAAGTGCGGGCGACCCGGTGCACGCGATCGCGTTGCGTTGCCAGGTCCGCATCGAGCCGTTGCGGCGGTCCTACTCCGACGCCGAAGCAGAGGGGTTGCTCGACCTGTTCGGGCCGCGCGAACGCTGGGCGAGCACCCAACGCACCTTTCTCTGGCAGCATTGCACGGCGATGGTGCAGGGCTTCACCGGCAACACGACGGTGGCGCTGCCGCTGGACTGCACCTACGACTTCGAGGTCACCGCGGCCAAATACCTGCATGCCCTGCGCGATGGCGCGCTGCCGCTCCAATTCCTCTTCAGCGGAACTATTTTCGTCAAATCCGAAAGCGGGTTCTCCGTCCAGCAAGTCCCGTGGGACTGTGAAGGCCGCTACGACATGCCGGTCACGGTCTGGCGGCAGCTGATGGCCCAGCACTACCCGAACGCCGGCTGGCTGCGGCTCAGCCACGAAACCATCACCGCCCTGGCCGCCTACAAGTCGGCGCACGGGCTGCTCGACCTCGACCACGCGATCATCGCGCTGCTGGACACGGACCGGGAGACGGCGCGGTGAACGAGGATCGGGCCCGGGCCCGGGCCGTCGCAGACGCGGTGCTTTACGAGGGCTACCTGCTCTACCCCTATCGCGGCACCTCGAGCAAGAATCAGTCACGCTGGCAATTCGGCGTTCTGGGCCCGCCCGGGGCCGCGGAGGCCGGCCTGGGCGAGGACGACACCCTGGCGGCACAGTTCCTGGTCGACGGGGCCGGGGAGCTGACCCTGATGGTGCGATTCCTGCAGCTGCAGCATCGCCGGGCCGAGCGCGAAGTCACCCGAGGGGAATACGAGCCGGTCGACGAGCTCGCCACCCCGGGCGGATCGTGGCTGACCTGGGACGAAGCGGTCGAATGCGAAAGGTCCTTCGGCCCTGTCGCCCTCGACGGCCGGCCGTGGACACTGGCGGTGACGGCGGACGCGGGCACCGACATCGAATTCCTCGATGGCGGGCGGCTCGTGCGGCAACGACGGGAGGTACGCGGCGTGCTCACGGTCGCCAGCGAGGCGGACGGCGATCTGCGCCGGGTGTCGGTGCGGGTCAGCAACATCGGCGACGGTGCAGCGGACAAGAACGACTCGATCGCGCGATCCATGATCGGAACGCACCTCATCGCCGAACTCGAGGGCGGCCAGTTCGTTTCGCTGCTCGAGCCGCCGCCCGCGGCGGTCGACGCGGCATCCCGGTGCAGCCAGCACCGCTGCTTTCCGGTGCTGGCCGGCCCGCCCGGCACCCGGGACCTGCTGTTGGTCTCGCCGATCATCCTCTACGACCACCCGGACGTCGCCGAGCAGAGCGACACCGCCCTGTATGACTGCACCGAGATCGACGAGATCCTCACCCTGCGCGTGATGACCATGACGGACGAGGAGAAGGCGCAGGCCCGGGCCACCGATCCACGGGCGGCGCGGATCATCGACCAATGTGACGCCATGTCTCCCGACGCGATGGCTCGCCTGCACGGCGTGCTGCGCGATCCCCACGCGATCTCGGGCCTGGTCCCGGAGATCCCCGAGGGGGTCGATTGGTGGGATCCGCTGGCCGACAACGCGGTACGCCCGGAAATCGATGCGGTGCTGGTGAACGGGGTCCGGGTAGCGCGCGGCAGCCGGGTCCGATTGCGGCCGAGGCGCAACGCCGACGCGCAGGACATTTTCGTCGCCGGCAAGACGGCACGCGTCACCTCGGTGCACGAGGACGTCGAGGGCACCAAGCACGTCGCGGTCGTCGTCGAGGACGACCCGGCCGCCGACCTGCATGACTGGTACGGCCGTTACCTGTACTTCTCCCCCGACGAAATCGAGCCTCTGGAAGCTCAACGCAGCCCGGCAAACTCGTGAAAGGAGTCCGAGATGGAGATCCTGGGTTGGATATTCCTCGCGATCATCGCGTTGGTGGTCGCGGTCGGATTGGCGCTAGGGGTGACATCCCTGCCCGATGCCCGCCGCTACCTGAAACTGAGGCGGATGTAACCGGCCCGGACATGACAGCGCGCATTCTGGTAGCGGGCATCGGCAACATCTTCCTGGGCGACGACGGATTCGGATCCGAAGTGATCCGAACCGCCGAGATCCCGCAGGACGGCGCGAGCGTGCGCGTCACCGACTACGGCATCAGCGGGATGCACCTCGCCTACGACCTGCTCGAGGACTGGGACACCCTGGTGCTCGTCGACGCTGTCGCCAGCCGTGGCAACCCCGGCACATTGCATGTCTTCCAGGCCGATCATGAATCAGATTCCACCGCAATGGGTTTCGACGGCCACAGCATGGATCCGGCCGCGGTGTTCGCCAGCCTCCGGGCGCTGGGCGGCAATCCGCCCTACACGGTCGTCGTCGGGTGCGAGGCGGGCAGCGTCGAGGAGGGTATCGGCCTCAGCGAGCCGGTGGCCCAGGCGGTTCCCCGCGCCGCGCGGGCCGTCGAGGAGATCGTCTCGGCGTTGCAGGCGCACTCGGTGGCAACCAGCCGAGGGGGTACTGAGCCATGTGTCTAGGGATCCCCGGCCAAGTGATCCGGATGCTGGACGGCTTCGAAGGGCAGCTGGCCCTGGTCGACGTCGCCGGCGAACCGCGCAGGGTCAACGTCGGCATGCTGCCGGAGGAGACATTCGCCCCGGGCGACTGGATAATCATTCACATGGGCTTCGCCGTCGAAAAGACGGACCGCGCGGGCGCGGAACAAGCGCTGGCGGGCCTGGAGCTGATGGGCCGGGGCCGCACGGACCCAACGGACTTTCCGGAGGTCGGCTGAGATGACCTCGTCCCCCCTGCTGCTGCGACACCGCGACGTTCGGCAGCGCTTCACCGTGACCGGTGTCGTGCAGGGGGTTGGCTTCCGGCCCTTCGTCCATCGCATCGCGACCGAACTCGGCCTGTCCGGCTTTGTCGGCAACGATTCGCGCGCCGTCTTCCTCGAGGTGCAGGGCGAGCGCACCCGCATCGCCGAATTCGGCCGGCGCCTCCGCACCGAGGCGCCGCCGCTGGCCCGGATCCGCGACGTCACGGTCAGCGAGCTTGCCGCCGACGCCGGCGGCGGCCGCGGGTTCCGGATCGTGGCCAGCCGGGACGTCCCGGGCGAGACGACGCCGATTCCGCCCGACATCGCGGCGTGCGACGACTGCGTCGCCGAACTCTTCGACCCACGCGACCGGCGCTACCGCCACCCCTTCGTCACCTGCACCAACTGCGGGCCGCGATTCACCATCATCCGCGAGCTGCCCTACGACCGCCCGTCCACCACCATGTCCGGGTTCCCCATGTGTGCGCGCTGCGCCGCCGAATACCACGACCCGGCGGATCGGCGCTTCCACGCGCAGCCGATCGCCTGCCCCGAATGCGGGCCGTCCCTATGGTTCCGGTCGGCGAGCGGACGCCTCGACGGAGCGGACGCGGCGCTGGCGGCCACCCAACGCGCGCTGGCCGCCGGCGCGGTGGTGGCCATCAAGGGCGTCGGCGGTTACCACTTGGCCTGCTCCGTCAGCGACGGCGCGGCCGTCGCCGCGCTGCGGGCGCGAAAGGCGCGCGGCGCCAAGCCGTTTGCCATGCTGGTCCGTGATCTGGACGTCGCGCGCCGCTACGCCTACGTCGACGACGACGAGGCCGCCGTGCTGCTGGGCCCCGCCCGGCCGATCGTGTTGCTGCGACGCCGACCGGACGCACCCGTTGCCGACGCCGTCGCGCCCGGCAGCCCGCTGCTGGGCCTGATGCTGCCGTACTCCCCCATTCATCACCTGCTGTTGGCGCCCGTACCCGCCTCTGCCGCGCTTGTGCCCGACGCGCTGGTGCTCACCAGCGCCAACCGGTCCGACGAACCGATCTGTTTCACCGATGACGATGCGGCACAGCGCCTTCCGGCGCTGTGCGATGCAGTGCTCGACCACGACCGCCCGATCCACGTCCCGTGCGACGACTCGGTGGTGCGCGTGTTGAAGGACGAGGGGGCCGCATGCGAACTGCCGATCCGGCGGTCCCGCGGGTATGCGCCGCTGCCGGTCGACTTGAACTTCGCGGGCCCGGCGGTGCTGGCCGTTGGCGGGGAATTGAAGAACACCTTCTGCCTCACCGACGGCGCGCGCGCCTACCTGTCCGGGCACATCGGCGACATGGGCACCTGGGAGACGCTGCGCGCGTTCGAGCGGGCGGTGCACCAACTCAGCGAAATGCGCGGTGAGCCGGCCCGGTTGGCCGCCGACCTGCACCCCGGGTATCACACCCGAAGCTGGGCGGAGCGCCGCGCGGACGGTCGACCGCTGGACCTCGTCCAGCACCACCACGCGCACGTGGTGTCGCTGCTGGCCGAGCACGGGCGAATCGGCGAACCCGTCGTCGGGGTCTCCTTCGACGGCACGGGTTACGGATGCGACCAGACCATCTGGGGCGGGGAGATTCTCCGGCTCGGCCGCGACAGCCAGCGATTCGTCCGGGCCGGCCACCTGTTACCGGTACCACTGCCCGGCGGTGATGCGGCTGTCCGCAACCCGTGGCGGATGGCGCTCTCGCAGCTGTGGTCGGCCGGCATCGACTGGACCCCCGACCTGGCCCCCGTCGCGGCCGCGACACCCGACGAATTGCGCCTGACCCGTTCGCAATTGGAGACGGGAACCGGATGCGTGCCCTGCTCGAGCATGGGCCGCCTGTTCGACGCGGTCGCCTCGTTGCTCGGCGTGCGGCACCGCATCGACTACGAAGGCCAGGCCGCCATCGAACTGGAGGCGCTGGCGCAGTCGGCGGGCACGAACGCCGGGCCGTCGCTACCGCTCATGGTGGGCGCCGACGGGGTGATCGATCCCGCCCCGATGGTGCAGACGTTGGTGTCGGCGCTCTACACCGGCACGCGATCCGCGCTGCTGGCCGCGGCTTTTCACGAGGCCGTCGCGGACGCCGTCGCCAAGGTGGTCGGTCAGGTGGCCGGTACCACCCGATTGGTGGGCCTCACCGGTGGGGTATTCCAGAATGTGTTGTTGCTGAGAGCGTGTCGTCAGCGGCTGCAGCTGGCGGGATTCGAGGTGCTGACCCACCACATTGTTCCGCCCAACGACGGCGGGCTCGCCCTGGGGCAGGCCGCGATCTCCATGCTGACCGCGCGGGAGGAGGGCTGACGCATGACCACCACAGCCATCGATCGCGGGCTCGGCGCCGAATTGGCCGAAGACCTCGCCGCCACCGCGTTCACGCTCGCCAAGCGCTTCGCGGCGGGCGCGACCATGTGGTCCATCGCGCCGTCGTGGGAACCGCACGCCCTGCACATCGCGGTCGAGTTCGTGCACCCGGTGATCATGGGCAAACGGGCCCTGCCCGCGGTGGCGCTGACCGGACCCGACCTGGTTGACCTGGTGC
Source organism: Mycobacterium sp. 852002-53434_SCH5985345 (assembly GCF_001667155.1). NCBI lineage: Bacteria > Bacillati > Actinomycetota > Actinomycetes > Mycobacteriales > Mycobacteriaceae > Mycobacterium > Mycobacterium sp. 852002-53434_SCH5985345. The sequence continues at coordinate 26,475 of NZ_LZIE01000015.1, read as the reverse complement.
GAGTGTCGGTGCGACCGGGCGACATCGTGGTCGCGGTTTCCGGAGCCGACGACCCGCAGGTCCGCTCGGTCATGCGGCGGGCCCCCGCATGGGGCGCCACCACCATCTGGATCGGCAGCGGCGACCGCCCCGGCGCGGGCATGGCAGACCACGTGCTGTGGCTCGACGACCCCGATCCGCGCGTGCCCGCGACGGGTGGCTTCGTGCTGTTCTATCACGTGCTGTGGGAACTGACCCACGTGTGCTTCGAGCACCCCGGCCTGCTCAAATCCGAATGCGCCGAGTCGGTTTGCGTGACCTGCAGCGACGAGGGGCGACCCGGCGAGGCGGTGACGGCGTCGGCCGACGGGCACGCCACGGTGCGCACCGCGCGCGGCATCGAAAACGTGGTGACCACCCTGATCGACCCGGTCGAAGCCGGGGAGCTGATGTTGGTGCACGCGGGCATGGCGATCGGCAGACTGGAAGACGAGGAGGGCCGATGAGCACCGCCGACGAACCCACCAACTTCCTGTATCCGTTCATCGACGCCCAGGAAGACGACCCCGCCTCGCTGCTGGCCGACCTGGCCGCGTCGGCGCAGGCGAAGGCGGCCGAAAGTCTGGCGCTGCGGCGCTCGACACTGGAAGCCAACGCCGCGCTGCTCGGTGCGGCCGCCGCCGAGCTGGCGCGCCGTTTCGCGGCGGGCGGCCGCATGTTCACCTTTGGAAACGGCGGCAGCTGCACCGATTCCACCACCTTGGCGAGGCTGTTCGCCCGGCCGCCGGTCGGCATGCCGCTGCCCGCGTGGCCCTTGACCACCGATCAGGCGATCCTGACCGCGCTGGGCAACGACGTCGGATTCGAGTTGGTGTTCGCCCGGCAGTTGATCGCCCGCGCCAGGACCGGTGACATCGCGATCGCCATGTCGACCAGCGGCGGTTCGCCCAACCTGCTCGCCGCGCTGGCCGAGGCGCGTCAACGCGGCCTGTACACCATCGGATTCGCCGGCTACGACGGCGGCGCGTTCGCGAACAATCCGAATGTGGACGCCTGCTTCGTCGTTCGCTCGCAGAGCGTGCACCGGATCCAGGAATCGCAAGCGCTGCTGGGCTACCAGCTGTGGCTGAGTGTGCACCAACAGCTCGGTGGCAAGCAAGGCATGGGGGCGGCATGAATAAATCGGCGGGTGAATACCTTTCCTCGGGGCCACGATTCGCAGAGGGTGAGGTGATCGAGCGGATCGAATCGTTCCGCAGGCGCCGGCCCCGGTTGCTCGACGACCATGTGACGCTGGCGCACGGCGCGGGCGGCAAGGCCTCGGCGGCGCTGGTGGACGCGGTGTTCGTGGAGGCGTTCCGCAACCCGCTGCTGGAGTCACTCGGAGATAGCGCGGTCCTGACTCTGCCGAGCGGCGAACGCCTGGCGATGTCCACGGATTCATTCGTGGTGCAGCCCAGGCGCTTCCCGGGCGGCTCCATCGGCGCGCTCGCGGTGCACGGCACCTGCAACGACCTCGCGATGGCCGGCGCCGTGCCGTCGTGGATCTCGGCGGCGTTCGTGCTCGAAGAGGGTTTCCCCATCACCGAATTGAAGGAGGTCGTCGCCGACATGGCGGCGGCGGCCGCGGAGGCGGGCGTGCAGATCATCACCGGCGACACCAAGGTGGTGCCCAAGGGCGCCGCCGACGGCATGTTCGTCACGACCGCCGGGACCGGTGTCATTCCCACGGGACGCGAGCTGTCCGCGGCGTCGGTGCGGCCCGGTGACAAGCTGCTGCTGTCGGGATCGATGGGCGACCACGGCATGGCGGTCATGCTGGCGCGGGGCGACCTGGCCATCGAGGCCGACATCCACTCCGACACCGCGTGCCTCAGCCCGCTGGTGGAGCTGCTGATGGCGGCCGCGCCGTCCACCCGCTGGCTGCGTGATGCGACCAGGGGCGGAGTGGGCACCGTCTGCAACGAACTGGCGCAGGCCTGCGGTCTCGGGGTGCTGCTCGAAGAGGAACGACTTCCCGTGGCGCCCATGGTGAACGGCGCCTGTGAGCTGCTCGGCATCGATCCGCTGTACGTCGCCAACGAGGGCAAGTTCGTCGCGGTCGTCGCGCCGGACGAGGCGGCGGCCGGGCTCGACGCCCTGCGGTCGCATCCGTTGGGTGCCGACGCCGCCGAGGTCGGGGAGATCGTCACCGAACCAGCCGAAAGCGTGGTCTTGCGAACCGGATTCGGCGGAACACGGATCGTCGACATGCTCGTCGGCGACCCGCTGCCGCGGATCTGTTAGGGCGTAGCAGGTCGCCACCAGAAAGGAAGGGAGGCCGCACATGTGTTTGGGAATTCCGGGCCGGATCGTCGAGATCACCGATCCCGCCGACTATTTGGCGAAGGTCGACGTCAGCGGCGTGCAGCGCACCATCAGCGTGCGGCTGCTCGCCGACGACATGCCCGAACCCGACGACTGGGTCCTGGTTCATGTCGGGTTCGCGATGGCCAAGATCGACGAGACGGAGGCGCTGCTCACCCTGGCCGCCGTCAAGAAGCTCGGCGACGCCTACGACACCGAAATCCAAGCCTTCGACTCCTCATCGATCGTCTGAGAAGGAAAGGACCGTCATGAAATTCGTTGACGAGTTCCGTGATCCGGCCGCGGCCCGCAAGCTGCTGGGCGCCATCGAACGCTTGGCCGGCGCCGACGGCGAACTGTTCAAATTCATGGAAGTGTGTGGCGGGCACACGCACACGATCTACCGGCACGGCATCGAGCACCTGCTGCCCGACAACGTCGAGCTGGTGCACGGCCCAGGCTGCCCGGTCTGCGTGATCCCGATGGGCCGCATCGACGACGCCATGTGGCTGGCCGGCCAACCCGACGTGATCTTCACCTGCTTCGGCGACATGATGCGCGTGCCCGGATCGCACGGCAGCCTGCTGGACGCCAAGGCGCGCGGCGCCGACGTGCGGTTCGTCTACTCCCCGCTGGACGCGCTGAAGATCGCGCTCGACAATCCCGACAAACACGTCGTGTTCTTCGCCATCGGTTTCGAAACCACCGCGCCGTCGACGGCGGTCACCCTGGTCCGGGCGCGCGACCTGAAGCTGAGCAACTTCAGCGTGTTCTGCAACCACGTCATGATCGTCCCGCCGATCAAGGCCATCCTGGAGTCGCCGGACCTGCGCCTGTCGGGTTTCATCGGCCCCGGGCACGTGTCCACGGTGGTCGGCAACCGCCCCTACCGGTTCGTGCCGGAGGTGTACCGAAAGCCATTGGTGGTGGCCGGTTTTGAGCCCTTGGATATTCTGGCCGCGGTCGCGATGCTGTTGACCCAGATCCGCGAGGGCCGCTGCGAGGTGGAAAACCAGTACACGCGCGTGGTGCCCGAGGGGGGCAATCCCGCCGCTTTGGCGTTGATGGGCAAGGTTTTTGCGCTGCGCCCGCACTTCGAGTGGCGCGGGCTTGGTTTCATCTCGCAAAGCGCACTGCGGCTGCACGACGACTTTTCGGGATTCGACGCCGAGCTGCGGTTCGCGATGCCGGGCGTGCGGGTCGCCGATCCCAAGGCGTGCCAGTGCGGCGAGGTGCTCAAGGGTGTGCTCAAGCCATGGGAGTGCAAGGTTTTCGGCACGGCGTGCACCCCGGAGACACCGATCGGCACGTGCATGGTGTCCCCCGAGGGGGCGTGCGCCGCCTACTACAACTTCGGCCGGATGCACCGCGACGCGGTCAAGCTGGTGGGGCGCGCTTGACCGGTAACACCGACGGCCCAGACATGTTCGCGCGCTACGCCTACGCGCCCAACGCGCTGGGCTATTGCGGTCCCCCGCTGGGGGCGACCCTGCGCGACGGTTCGGTCGACGAGGTACGCCGGGCGGCGACGAAGTTCTCCGGGGCGTGGCCGTACCTGCGGGTGCTGTCGACGCTGACCGGGATCGCCGACCCCCTGGACTACCGGCTCGTGGAGTCGTACTGGCTGGGCGGCGGCGTCGGCGCCGACCTGGACCCCCTGGACTTCTTCAAGGCGTTGCTGGCGATCATCGGCCCGCAGGCGGGCCGCTACTGGTCGCACCTGACGCCGGACCTTTCCGGCGAGGCCGCCGCCAACCACTGTTTCCACGTGTTCGGCGTGTACCCGTGGACCCGGTTCCTGGGGCGGGGTATGGACGAACATCCCCTGAACGTGCTCGACAACTGCCGCATCACCTGGGGAACCGTGCTGTCCCGCGACCGCGACCGGATCGAGGTGCTGCGCCGAAGGCTGGTGCTCGACGGTGAGGGGCTGGCGCTGTCCGAACCGTCGTCCGCTGTGTTCGACGTCTGGATCGACGGGTACAGCGCGGTGCCGGATGCCGCCGCGGGCGACGAGGTCGCGCTGCACTGGGGGCGGCTGTGCGGCCGCCTGTCGCCGCCGCAGGTCCGCGCCCTCGCCGACGGAACCGAGCGTCAACTGCGGGTGACGAGCCACCGCCTGGCGCGCGTCTAGCGGCGAAGTGGATCGCCGCCATCGGGGGTCGGCTCGTGCCAGACTGGCCCCCGTGCCCGGTTCCCTTTGCGACGTGCTGCCCGCGGCCGCCGCTCTGCTCGGCGCGCCGGGCGCCGTCGACGAGCTGGGTTTGGCCGACCGGGTCGGCGGGGCGGACCAGGTCGATCGCGTCGCGGTGGTGCTGGTGGACGGACTGGGCTGGCACCTGCTTGCGGAGCTGGCCGGCAGCGCCCCGCTACTGGCCTCCGTGCTCGCCGGGCAGACCGGCCACCTCACGGAGCTCACCTGCACCTTCCCGTCGACCACCCCGACCAGTTTGGTCTCGCTGGGTACGGGGGCACAGCCCGGCGAGCACGGGATCCTGGGCTTCACGCTGAACGTGCCGGGCACCGATCGGGTGCTCAACCACATCCTGTGGCGTGACGACCCACCGCACGCCGAGTGGCAGCCCTTACCCACCTGGTTCGGGCGGCTCAACGAAGCCGGCGTGAGCGCACGCGCCGTCTTGCCGGCCGCGTTCATGGGTAGCGGGCTGACCGAGGCGGCATACCGCGGCGCCGAGTTTCGCCCGATCCAGCCGACGGACGACAACGCGCAGGCGGTGGCCGACGAGCTGCGCGCGGCGCCGGGCCTCGTCTACGGCTACACCGCGGCCCTCGACACCGCGGCCCACGTATTCGGCGTCGGATCGTCCCGTTGGCACGAAGCGGCCGCCCAGGTGGACACGCTGCTCAGCCGGTTGGTCGAGGCGCTGCCGCCGAACGCGGCGCTGCTGGTGACCGCCGACCACGGCGGTTTCAACGTTCCACCGGACGCGCGGGTCGACCTCGACACCGACCCGCGGCTCGCCGCGGGAGTCCGCGTGGTCGCCGGCGAACCGAGGGTTCGCTACCTGCACACCGAGCCCGGCGCCGCGGCTGACGTGCAGGCGGCCTGGAGCGAGGTACTCGACGGCAGGGCGCACGTCTACAGCCGCGAGCAGGCGGTAGCCACCGGGATGTTCGGACCGGTCAGCCCGGCGCACCTGACGCGGATCGGTGACGTCGTCGCCGTCTGCACCGGCGATGCGGCCGTGCTGGCAACCGGGCACGAGCCGCCGGAAACGGCTCGACTCATAGGCTTTCACGGCGCGGCGACGGCCGCCGAGATGGCCATCCCGCTGATCGCCTTCAAATCCCCTGCCGCGGCTCACTAGTCGCCGCGGCGCCGCCTCGCAGCTTCTTCCGCGAATCGCTCACAGCCCAAATTGCGCTACCTCTAAGCCTTTTCAAAGCGGACTGGCAGGGCCGGCACTCACCCGCGCTGCTACGGTGGCAGCACTGTGAGTTTCCGTGGTGCGGGCAGACCTTCACGACGGCCACGCCCCTCGGCTCTGGCCGTAGTTGCTGCACTGTCCCTTTTCGCCGCTGCCTTCGGATTCTGGGCGTTGCAGGTCGAGGCGGCGGCCGGCCCACCGCAGCACGTGGCGGCGTCGGTGGCGACCACCACCCGCACCGGGACCCTTGAGTTCCGGGACGGCTCCGCACCGCGCAGCCATCCTGACTTCGGCTCCACCCTCAACGACGACAAGGCATTCAAGAGCGCGGGATTGAAGCGCGACCGGCCGACGACCTTCTCGCTGTCCGTGCCGCGCTGGTCGTGGACGCTGTCCTCACTTGCCTCGGCCACTGGGGCACAGCGGCCCCTCGACGTAGGGCCGTCACGCGCACCCTCGACTGTCCTCGCAGGACAAGACCTCTTGACCAAGCTTTGCGTGTCCAGGCGCTGATCGGCATTCCGAGCCACTCGTAGCCATGTCTGGCCGGCGCCGCGCGCCGGCCGACAGCCGACCGCGTTAGCCCGAAAGCGGCCAAACCCGTCGGCATGCCCGCAACTCCCGACCCGACGCTGAACGTCGGTCGCTACCCACCCAAGGAAGTCATGTTTGCAGCCAACTCCCGCACGCCCGCTGGATCCGCGGCCACCCACCCCGCCCCCGCCGGGGGCAGATAGCGGTGGACTTCGGCGCGTTACCCCCAGAAATCAACACCGCGCGAATGTATTGCGGCCCCGGCCCCGCATCACTGCTGAGCGCGGCCACAACGTGGCAGCGGCTGGCCGACCAGCTCCGCGAGGCCGCGACGAAGTACCTCGTTTCCGCGGGGCTGCTGGACGGCTTGCGCGGCCCCGCGGCGGTGCAGATGGGCGAAACGACGGCACCGTACGTAGCGTGGCTGCAGGCGACGGCCGCATTAGCGGAGCAAACCGCCGCCCGCGCCGGCGCGGCGGCCGACGCGTACGAGTGGGCGTTGGCCGCGACCGCGCCGCCGCAGACCATCCTCGCCAACCGGGCATTGCGAATGTCGCTGGCGGCGACGAACCAGCTGCGCCAAAACACCCCGGCCATTGCGTCCGCGGAGTGCCACTACGACCAGCTGTGGGCGCAGAACGCCGCCGCCATGTACGCCTACGCCACTGCCGCTGCGGCCGCCTCGACCGTGACGCCCTTTACGTCCCCGCCCGCCGCCGAGGACGGCGACGATGTGATATCGGCTGGCGCGGAACTGATTTCGATGCTGCCCGCAGCGCTCGACGGGTTATCGTCGGCATCTTGCCGGCGATTCCGTACGGCGGTGCTGTCGATGTCGTCGCCGCTGTCCAAGCTGAGTTCCCTGCGCACCGGGTTTGCCCGGCAGGCCAGCATCCCGCTCGCCGTGGCCATCGGTGCTGCGGCGGCGAAGGCGGGCAGGGGTAATCGCGCTGCGGTGCTGGTGGATTTCGGACGCGCGATCTCAATTGGCGGGTTGTCGGTGCCGCGGGCGTGGCTGCCCGCGGCGAAATCGAAAGCGGTGGGCAAGCAGCCAACCGAACACCGGCGCCGCCTGGGCGGGCAGCCGCGAACCCACACCGGACTTTGATCGTTTTCACAGCTCGCTGGGCTTGTCGGCCAAGCCTCGTGTTGTAGGTTCGGGCCACTGTGACAGTCGGCGACACCCGTGGAACTCGACGATGGCGGTCGGTCATCGCAATCGTCGCGGTGCTCGGCGTGTCCTGTGCGGTCACCGCGGGTTGGGCATCGCGTGGGGGCGCGGTCCCCGGACTCGCCCGCGTGAATGCCACACACGTGCAAGCGCATAACGCGAGCGCTGCCGCACCGGGCTTTTCCGCCGGCTCCTCGCCGACACATCACAAGACCACCAAGACCGCGTGGATGACGCGGGATCGGCCGCCGACGTGGGCCCGCTCGTCGCCGCCATCGATCGGGTCGGCATTACCGACTTCGTTTGCGGCCGCGGTATTTCGGCTGCCCCGCGCACCATCCCGTGCGCCCGGGGCGGTTCCGTCAGACCGGGATCTGTTGACGCTGCTCTGCGTCGCCCGTTGCTGAGGGCTCCTTGGCAGGTAGGCCTGTAACCCCCGGGCCTACGTCCCAACAGAAGAGTCCCGTTCGAACCGCGGCCCCACCGCCGTCGTTAGGCAGAGATAGCGATGAATTTCACGATGCTCCCGCCCGAAATCATTTCCGGACAACTGCATGCCGGCCCCGGCTCTGGCTCGATGGCCGAAGCCGCGACGGCGTGGGCCCGCCTGGCCACTCGGCTGCACACCGCGGTCGCGGACTACCGGGCGGTGACCTCGAAGCTGGCCGACTGGGAGGACCCCGCCCCCGGGCACGATGCCGCGGCGTCCTACATCGCCTGGCTCGACGCCACCGCGATACGCGCCGAGCAAGCGGCCACCCAGGCCGCCGCTGCGGCGAGGCACACGAAAGGGCGTTAGCGGCAACGGTGCCACCGTCGTCGATCGCCACCAACCGGGTGCAGCGCAGGTCGCTGACCATGGCGAACTCCCTGGGTCTGGCGAGCCCGGCGATCGCCGCCACCGAGGCCGACTACGAACGGATGTGGGCGCAGGACGCCGCGGCCATGCACGCCTACGCCGCGGCGTCGGCGGATGCCGCGGCCATCGTGCCGTTCACGTTGCCGCCCGGCAGCGCAAGCCGGGGCACGTGGGCACTGGAGTCGGGGCCGGAGGTCGTGTCGGCGGGCCGGCAGCTGCTCGCAGCCGCGCCCGGCGCGCTGCGGGCGCTGTCCCTGTCGCCGCTGGCCACGTTCGACGTCTCCCTCGCGCCGGCGACCTGCGCCCTGTCAAAGCTGAGCTCGCTCACCGCGCCGTCGGGTATCGCGATCGACTACCTGAATTCGCTCAACAAGGCGGCGGCGTTGCGCTGCCTGGCGCCCGACCATCGTGCTGTTCGCGGCGCGGCAATCACCGCGCGGGTCGGCCGCGCAACGTCGGCCGGGGCGTTGTCGGTGCCACGGGTCTGGGCGACGGCCGCGGCGCCGATGGCCGTCTACCGTGGAACGGTTGCGTAGCGCGCGGGTCAGCCCGCGCGCCCGGCGTACGACCGCGCGGCGTCCACGATCGCGGCGAAGAGGCGCAAGTCGTCCAGGGACTGTTCCGGATGCCATTGCACCGCAAGCACAAAACGGTCCCCGGGCAACTCCAGCGCCTCGATGACGCCGTCGGCGTCCCAGGCGCTGACCATCAGCCCTTCACCGACCTTGTCGATCGCCTGATGGTGGTAGCACGGCGCATCGGTGGACTCCCCGACCAGCGCGGCCAGCCGGCTGCCGGCGGCGGTGCGCACCGTCAACCTGTTGAACACCGCGTTGCCCGCCCGATGTCCGTCGTGCCCGAGAACCTCCGGCAGGTGCTGATGCAGGGTGCCGCCCAGCGCCACATTGAGCACCTGCGCACCGCGACAGATGCCCAGCACCGGCAGTCCCCGGTCCAGCGCGCCGCGCAACAGCGCGAATTCCCATTCGTCGCGGGCGGCGCGCGGCCGATCGGTGGTCGGATGCGGCTGTTGGCCATACGCGGCGGGATCCACGTCGTAGCCGCCCGTGATCACCAGCGCGTGCAGACTGTCGAGCACCGACCCGACCGCCTCCGGTTCCGCCGGCTGCGGCGGTAGCAACACCGCGGCCCCGCCGGCCATCACGACACCCTGGAAGTAATCGGCAGGCAGATAACCCGCCGGCACGTCCCAGATCCCGGTCCGCACCCGCTCCAGGTACGAAGTCAGGCCCACTACCGGGCGCTCAGAGGCGTTCACAACCGCGTATCCTTTCCCCGACCGACACGGTACCGCCCGCCATCCACGAGGTCGCGGCAAACCGCTTGTGCGAGTTAGTGTTCGGCGTGCCCGCCGGGATTACCAGGTACTGGTGCGCAACACGATCTCGGCGGCCAACTGTGCCGTCGACTCCTGCACCGTCCGCCGGCCCAAATGCACCACGCGGTACTCGGCGTAGACATACTGCTGGCTGGCGCGCGCCACCGCCCGCGCGGCCGGGGAGCTGACCAGGACCGTGGTGCCGATCTCCACCGGCGGGCAATGCCCGTCGCGAACCGCGCCGTCGCGATCGGCCGCCCGCGGATGGCCGCGATCGATCACCACCAGGCCGACGAACCGGCCCAGCTTCGTCGCGGCGAGTTCCCAGGCCAGTTCGCCGCCGGCACGGTCGCCGACCACCACGGCCCACCCGATTCCCAGCACGTCGAGGATGCCGACGACCGACTTGGGGGTCAGGCGCGGATCGAGACCGATGACGACCGTCCGAAGCGACGCGGTGTGCAGCCGTTCGCAGACCGCGTCGTACGCGGCGGGGATGCGCTCCTCGTCGCCCAGAATGACGACCACGACGCCCTGTTCCGGACCGGCCACCGCTACCGGGACGGGGAACCCGTCGAGCGTGGTCATCATTGAGGGCATCTACGCACGCTACAACCGACCGGCCCACGCGCGCGACGATTTCTCCACATCCCCGCGTTCAGCGGCTATCCCGGCGGGCTCGCGCGACGCGTTTTGCGTCGCCGTCAATTCGGTCGGCATACCGCCGGGCCTCGGCGAATGCCCTACGGCCACAACCGAGTTGCCAGGTGCGGGCGGCGGGGCGGCGGACCGTCCAGCAGGCCGAGGACAGCGTCGGTGTCGAGGTGGGCAGCCAGCAGATCGGCGATCACATCGAGCTGGGCATCGCGCCGCGCGGCCACGTTGGTGTCGGCGACGACGAACCCGTCACGGCCTGCCGCGGCCGCGACGCCGGTGAGCCACGCGCGGCGGAAGTCGTCGTTGTCGAGCAGGCCGTGCCAATGGGTGCCGAAGACCGCGCCGCGAACCAGGCCGTGCGGTTGGCAGTCGCGCCCGCCCTGCGCGCCGAACCAGATGTCCTCCGCGCAGCGCGACACCCGGCCGTGATGGATCTCGTATCCGGCGAGCGGCGGCGGCCACCGGCGCAGGATCTTGGTTTCGCCGAAGGCGATGTCCGCGTCCAGCAGCCCCAGCCCGGCGACTTCGCCGAGTCCCGATTCCACCGGGTCGTCGAGGCGCCGGCACAGCATTTGAAAACCGCCGCAGATCCCGAGCACCGGCTTGCCGGCCGCGGCGTGCGCGGTGATCGCCTCGGCCAGGCCGTGATCGCGTAGCCAGGTCAGGTCGGCGACGGTGGATTTGCTGCCGGGAATCACGATCAGGTCGGTGTCGGCCAGGTCGGCGGGGTCGGCGCTCCAGCGGACCGCGACGCCAGGCTCGCACGCCAGCGCCTCCACGTCGGTGGAGTTGGAGATCCGGGGCAACCGGATCGCGGCCACCCGCAGCCACTCGCTCCCGCGCGGCGGTTCCGGGGTGCCGACGAGGCGGCGCGCGACCACCGACAGCGAGTCCTCGGCGTCCAGCCAGAGTTCGTCGGCGTAGGGCAGCACGCCGTAGGTCGGACGGCCGGTCATCGCGTGCAATTGCCGCAATCCGGGTTCCAGCAGTGCGGGGTCGCCGCGGAATTTGTTGACCACGAACCCGGCAATCAGTGCCTGGTCGTCGGGCTCGAGCACCGCGACCGTTCCGAATAGATGGGCGAGCAGGCCGCCCCGGTCGATGTCTCCGACCAGGATCACCGGCAGGTTCGCGGCCCGGGCCAGGCCCATGTTCGCCAAATCCGTGGCACGCAGGTTGATTTCGGCCGGCGAGCCGGCCCCCTCGCAGATGACGGCATCGAAATCATTGCGCAGGCAAGACAATTCGTCGGCGACGATCCCCGCCAGGCGCTCGCGATGCCGCACATAGCTTGCCGCCGTGACCGAATCCGCGACCTGGCCGCGAATCACCAATTGCGACGTCCGGTCACTGCCGGGTTTGAGCAGGATCGGATTGAACCGCACGCTGGGCTGCAGCCCCGCCGCCCGCGCCTGGAGGGCCTGGGCCCGGCCGATCTCGCCGCCTTCCACGGTGACCACGGAATTGTTGGACATGTTCTGCGCCTTGAACGGCGCCACCCGAACGCCGCGGCGTGCCAGCAATCGACACAGGCCGGCGACTACCACCGATTTCCCGGCGTCGGAGCTGGTGCCGGCGACCAGCAGCGCCCCGCTCAAGGATTCACGGCTTGTTATATCGAGGTGAGGATTTCAACGCCGGTGTCGGTCACCAGCAACGTGTGCTCGAACTGCGCGGTCCACTTGCGGTCCTTGGTGACCACCGTCCAGCCGTCGTCCCAGATCTCGTAGTCCAGGCCGCCGAGGTTGATCATCGGTTCGATGGTGAACGTCATCCCCGGCTGCATGACCGTCGTCACCGAGGGCTGGTCGTAGTGCAACACGACCAGCCCGTTGTGAAACGTCGTGCCGATGCCGTGACCGGTGAAGTCACGAACCACGTTGTACCCGAACCGATTCGCGTACGCCTCGATGACGCGGCCGACGACCGACAGCGCCCGCCCCGGCTTGACGGCGTTGATCGCGCGCATCGTCGCCTCGTGGGTGCGCTCCACGAGCAGCCGGTGCTCCTGCGCGACGTCGCCGGCCAGGAAAGTCGCGTTGGTGTCGCCGTGCACCCCGTCGATGTAGGCCGTGACGTCGATGTTGACGATGTCGCCGTCCTCGACCACCGTCGAGTCCGGGATCCCGTGGCAGATGACCTCGTTGAGCGACGTGCAGCACGACTTCGGGAAGCCCTTGTAGCCCAGGGTCGACGGGTAGGCGCCGTGGTCGATCATGTACTCGTGGGCGATCCGGTCCAATTCGTCGGTCGTCACCCCGGGCGCCACCGCTTTGCCCGCCTCCTGCAGCGCGCCGGCCGCGATCCGGCCGGCGACCCGCATCTTCTCGATCACCTCGGGGGTCTGTACCCACGGCTCGCTGCCCTCCCGCACGGTGGGCTGCCAGGCATACTCCGGACGGGGAATGCGGCCGGGCACCGGCAGAGTCGGGGACAACTCTCCGGGGGAAAGCGCAGTGCGAGCAGGCATGGCGACCAGCTTAATCGCGCCGCGCGGCGGCTCCGCCGAAGCGGCCGCGGATCAACGAGCGCCGCGGCCCGCGGATGATCACCGAGCCGCACACCACCCGTCCCGTCAGCACGACGTGCGGCCGGCCTTCGCCCGGCGCGTCCTTGCGGCGGTCGCTGGCGCTGCCCACGTAGACCTCCACGTCGTCGATCGACGCGCTGGCGCCGTCCGGCAACCGGATCTCCACCGAGCCGAACCGCATGTCGAGTTCGACGACCACGACCGGGCCCGCGAACCGGGCCTTGGTGAGGTCGAGCTCGATGGAGCCCAGCCGGCGGACCAACGCCAGCCGGGTGGGCACCGTCCATTCGCCCTGGCGCTTGAGCGAGCCGGCCCAGCCGCGCAGCTCGACCCGGTCGGCCGCGGAGGTGACGATCGCGCCAGGACCGGGCAGGTCGCCGACCAGCCCGTCGAGCTCTCCCCGGGTGCGCGCGTAGGACACCTGCGACGAGCGCTGCTCGAACTCGTCGATATCGATCAGCCCGAGCGCGACGGCGTTGTGCAGTCGCCGCATCGTGCCGTTGCGGTCGGCGTCGGAGACCCGTAATGCCACCATGTCGCCGCCGGTATCCGTCATGTTCGCAATTTACCGCCGAAGCGGCCCCACGGATCGCGCGCTAGGCCAGGAAGTCCGGCGGCAGCGATTCGAACATGAACTTCGTCATCCGCACGGCCCACTCTGAGCTACCGCCCCCGACGATCAGCGAGGCGAACGCCAGGTCGCCGCGATATCCGGCGAACCACGAGTGCGATCCGCCCGGGAACTCGGCCTCACCCGTCTTCCCGTAGACCGCGCCGCAGCCGGCGATCTCCTTGGCGGTCCCGTTGGTTACCACCAGCCGCATCATGGGCCGCAGCGCGTCCACCATCTTCGGGCTGATCGGCGTGGTATCGCCCTGGACCGCGGTCGGCCGACCGGCGATGAGCTGCGGCGTCGGGGTCTTGCCGGCGGCAATGGTCGCCGCCACCAGGGCCATGCCGAACGGGGTGGCCAGCACCTTGCCCTGGCCGAAGCCGTCCTCGGTGCGCTCGGCCAGATCCACCGTGGGTGGCACCGACCCGGTCACCGTGGTGATGCCGTCCACCGCGTAGTCGAGCCCGATCCCGTATTGGGCGGCCGTCTGGGTCAGACCCCGAGGCGGCAGCCGGCTGCTCAACTCCGCGAATGTCGTGTTGCACGAGCTGGCGAAAGCGCGCGCCATCGGCACCACGCCCAGGTCGAAGCCACCGTAGTTGGGGATGGTGCGGTGCCCGATGTCGAGATGGCCCGGGCAGCCCAGCATCGAGTTGGGCGTGGCCATGTCGCGATCGACGGCGGCGCCGGCGGTGACCATCTTGAACGTCGACCCGGGCGGAAACAGGCCGGTGGTCGCCAGCAGGCCGTCAGCATCGGCGCCCCCGTTCTGCGCGATGGCAAGGATCTCCCCGGTCGACGGCTTGATCACGACGATCATCGCCTTGCCGCCCTTGTTGTCGACCGCGCGCTGGGCGGCGTTCTGCACCACCCGGTCCAGCGTGATGGAGATCGACGGCGCCGGTGATCCCTGCACCTCGTGCAGGACTTCGACTTCGACCCCGTTCTGGTTGACGCTGACCACCCGCCAGCCCGCCTCGCCGTCGAGTTGGTCGACCACGGCCTTCTTCACCTCGGACATGACCGCCGACGCGAAATGCGGGTCCGTCGGCAGCATCTCGGGCTGGGGCGTGACCACCACCCCGGGCAGCCGGCCGATCGCCGGGAAGACCTTGTCGTTGTCGTCGGGATGCAGCGTCACCAGGTCCACCGGCTGGGTCGCCGAGCTGGCCTGCTCGGCCAGCAACTGCGGGTCGTTCAGCGTGCCGTTGAAGGGGTGCAGGACGTCCACGATCGCGTGCGCCGTCCCGCTCAGGGCTGCTCCGGATCCGGCCTGGGTGGCGTCCAGCGTGTAGTGGTACAGGTAGCCGGGCACCAAGACGTCGCTGCCGCCGAGTTCGTTGACCGAGGCGCGCCGCGGTCGATCCGCGCGCAATGCGAACGTCTGGTGCTCGCCCAGCTTGGGGTGCAGGTCGGTGGGGGTCCACCGGACCTCCCAGCGCCCCTCGTCGCGGGCCATTTTCAGCTGGCCGTCGTAGGTCCAGGTCCGGTTCTTGGGCAGGTGCCAGGTGAAGCGGTAGCCGATCGTGCCGGTGTCCTCGGCGTACTTGGCGTTGAGAATCTGCGTGTCCAGGTGGGTCGCCTGCAGGCCCGCCCAGGCCGCGTTCAACGCTTCGCGGGCCTCGTTGGGGTTGTCGCTGAGTTGGGCGGCCGTGGCGGTGTCACCGATCGCCAGGGCGCCGAAGAACTTTTCGGCCGCGGGACCGGGGCCGTCGGGCCGCGGTGTGCATCCGGACAGGGCGACGACGCCGACGAGCAGCAGGCCGGAAGCGGTTGATACCAATGAGGCTTTTGTGACCATCGGTACAGATGTTATGAAATGCGGGGCCAACACCTGCGCAGACACTCCGAGACCGAGCCGTTACGTGCACAGGGCGCCCCGAGCGGGGGCGCCTTACCCCTAGTCCAGCAGCACCGTCGCGAAGGTGCCGACCTCGGCGAAGCCGACTCGGGCGTATGCGGCGCGGGCCACGGTGTTGAAGCTGTTCACGTACAGGCTGGCGGTGCGCCCGCTCCCGACGATGACGGCGGCCACGGTCGCGGTTCCGGCGGTACCGAGCCCCAGGCCGCGCCACTCGGGATGCACCCACACCCCTTGGATCTGGCCGACGCCCGGCGACTGCGAGCCGACTTCGGCCTTGAAGACGACCTGGCCGTGCTCGAAGCGGGCCCAGGCGCGACCGGCCGCGATGAGGCTGGCCACCCGGCGCCGGTAACCCCGACCGCCGTCGCCGATCCGCGGGTCGACGCCCACCTCGCCGATGAACATGTCCACGGCGGCCACCAAATAGGCGTCCAGCTCGTCCGGCCGAACCTGGCGCACCCCGGGGTCGATCTCGCAGTTGGGGTGCCTCGACAGCGACAGCAACGGCTGGTGGTCGCGCACGTCCCGGGCCGGGCCCCACGCCGACTCGAGCCGCTCCCACATCCGCATCACCAGATCGGACCGGCCGACCAGCGACGAACAGCGGCGCGTCCCACTCATCGCCTCGTCGGCGAAGGCGTCCATGTCCTGCGGTGCGCCGCGCAGTGGGATCAGGTTGGCGCCGGCGAAGCACAGCGACTCTTCCGCGCCGCGCAGGGTCCACAGTTCCCCGCCGATGGAATTGGGGTCGATGCCGTGGTCCGCCACCCGGGCCGCGACCATGCAGGATCCGACGGGATCCTCGTCGAAAACCCGCCAAACGGCCGCGGCGTCGCGCACCACAGAAACCCGTCGCTCACCGACAAGGCGGAAGAGGGGCGGAGCCGACATCTGGCGAACTCTCTGTGATGCGATTAACGGACTTGCAAGCGGGAAACGGCCCCCATCAGCTTACGGTCACGATCGGCGAACCGCTTGATGTTGTGTCAGGACCGTGATCGGTCCCCATCTCCGAGGCGAGACGCATGGCCTCCTCGATGAGCGTCTCGACGATCTGGGCTTCCGGCACGGTCTTGATGACTTCGCCGCGAACGAAGATCTGCCCCTTGCCATTTCCTGACGCGACGCCCAGGTCGGCCTCTCGCGCCTCGCCCGGACCGTTCACCACGCAGCCCATCACGGCAACCCGCAGCGGAACGTCCAGGCCGTCCAGGCCGGCGGTGACCTCGTTGGCCAGGGTGTAGACGTCGACCTGCGCGCGACCACACGACGGGCAGGACACGATCTCCAGCCCGCGCGGCCGCAGGTTCAGCGACTCGAGAATCTGGGTGCCGACCTTGACCTCTTCGACCGGTGGCGCCGACAGCGACACCCGGATGGTGTCGCCGATCCCCCGCGAGAGCAGCGCGCCGAAGGCCACCGCGGACTTGATGGTGCCCTGGAAGGCCGGACCGGCCTCGGTGACGCCCAAGTGCAGCGGGTAGTCGCACTGGGCGGCCAGCTGCTCGTAGGCGGCGACCATCACGACGGGATCGTTGTGCTTGACGCTGATCTTGATGTCGCCGAAGCCGTGCTCCTCGAACAGCGAGGCCTCCCACAGCGCCGACTCGACCAGCGCCTCGGGCGTGGCCTTGCCGTACTTCTCCAAGAACCGCTTGTCCAGCGAGCCGGCGTTGACGCCGATGCGGATCGGGATGCCCGCGGCGGCGGCGGCCTTGGCCACCTCGCCGACCCGGCCGTCGAATTCCTTGATGTTGCCCGGGTTTACCCGCACCGCGGCGCACCCGGCGTCGATTGCGGCGAAGATGTACTTCGGCTGGAAGTGGATGTCGGCGATCACCGGAATCTGGCTGTGCCGGGCGATCTCGGCCAGCGCGTCGGCATCCTCTTGACGGGGACAGGCCACCCGCACGATGTCGCAGCCCGCGGCGGTCAGTTCGGCGATCTGTTGCAGCGTCGAGTTGACGTCGTGGGTCTTGGTGGTGCACATCGACTGCACCGAAATGCGATAGTCGCTGCCCACCCCGACGTCGCGGACCATCAATTGCCGCGTTTTGCGCCGGGGGGCAAGCGTGGGTGCCGGGGCGTCCGGCATGCCCAGGCCAATGGTCACTGTTCTAATTCCTTACTTGCTATTGGAAGAGCCTGATCGGATTGACCAGATCGGCGGTCACGGTCAGCAACATGTACCCGACCACGAACACCAACACCACGTAGGTGGCGGGCATCAACTTGAGGTAGTTCACCGGTGCGGCCGCGACCTTGCCGCGGGCCGACCGGACCAGGTTGCGGATCTTCTCGAACACCGCGATGGCGATGTGGCCGCCGTCGAAGGGCAGCAGCGGCACCAGGTTGATGGCACCCAGAATGAGGTTCAGCTGGGCCAGGAAGAACCAGAACGCCACCCAGAGCCCGTGGTCGACGGTGTCGCCGCCGATGATGCTGGCGCCCACCACGCTCATCGGGGTCTGGGGATCACGCTGTCCGCCCCCGATGGCGTGCACCAGCGCACCCACCTTGGTCGGGATGGTGACCAGCGCCTTGCCCACCTCACGGGTCAGGTCACCGGTGAACGCGAAGGTGGCCGGCACCGCGGAGAGCACCCCGTAGTGCGCGGGTGCGAGTTTGACCGCCGCGACGCCGATGGCACCGACCGTCGACGGCGCCGGCTGACCGCCCTGCCCGTTGGCGCCGGTGCTCAGGAAGCGCTGGGTGGGCGTGACGTCGACGTAGGTGGTGATCGCGTTGCCGCCACGCTCGACGACGACCGGGACGGTGCCGTGCACCTTGCGAACCGCGGCGGCCATGTCCTCGAAGGTGGACACCGGGGTGTCGCCGACCTTGACCACGACGTCGCCGGCGCGGATGCCGGCCGCCGCAGCCGGACCGGGGCCGGTGCAGTCCGCGACCTTACCCGGAGCCACTTCCGGTGCGACACAGGCGGTTTCGCCGATCACCGCCCTGGTCGGGGGGTGCAGGTTGGGCAACCCCCACACCAGCGCGATCGCATAGATCAGCACCAGGCAGATGACGAAGTTCATGGCCGGACCGGCGAACAACACCGCGACCCGCCTCCAGACGGCCTGCTTGTACATCGCACGGTCGGTCTCGTCGGGAGCCAGCTCCTCGACCGAGGTCATCCCGGCGATGTCGCAGAAGCCGCCCAGCGGCACGGCCTTGAGGCCGTATTCGGTCTCACCACGCCGCGTCGACCACAGCGTGGGCCCGAACCCGACGAAATAGCGACGGACCTTCATGCCGGTGGCGCGGGCGACCCACATGTGGCCGCACTCGTGCAGGGCCACCGAGATCAGGATGGCAAGGGCGAACAGCACAATGCCGATAACGAACATCATCTCCGCTGCAGGACCTTTCTCACACCATTCCGGAGGCGTTGACGGTGGCCTCGGTGGGCCGCGCGTGTGCGACGGCGCGTCGCGCTCGCTCCCGCGCCCAGCGCTGCGCGTCTAGTACCTCATCCACGTTAGCGGGTGAAACCGCCCATTGGTCTGCGGCGTGCAGCACGTCGGCGATGGTTTTCACGATGACGGGGAATCCCACCTGGCCCGCGAGGAACGCCGCCGCGGCTTCTTCGTTTGCCGCGTTGTAGACCGCGGTCATGCAACCGCCGGTCTGGCCGGCATACCGGGCCAGTTCCACGGCGGGAAAAACGTCGCCGTCCAGCGGCTCGAATTCCCAGCTAGACGCGGTGCTGAAGTCGCAGGGGGCGGCCACCCCGGGAACCCGGTCCGGCCAGCCCAGCGCCAGGGAGATCGGCAGCTTCATGTCCGGGGGGCTCGCTTGGGCGATGGTCGAGCCGTCAACGAACGTGACCATCGAATGAACAATCGACTGCGGGTGCACGACGACCTCGATGCGGTCGTACGGGACGCCGAACAGCAGGTGCGTCTCGATGAGTTCGAGCCCCTTGTTGACCAGCGAGGCCGAGTTCAGCGTGTTCATCGGGCCCATCGACCAGGTCGGATGGGCGCCGGCCTGTTCCGGGGTGACACCCTCGAGCTGGGCGGCGGTCCAGCCGCGAAACGGCCCGCCGGAGGCGGTCAACACCAGCTTGGCGACTTCCTCGGGGGAGCCCCCGCGCAGGCACTGGGCCAGCGCGGAGTGTTCGGAGTCGACCGGCACGATCTGACCCGGCCGCGCCGCCCGCAAGACCAGCGGACCACCGGCGACCAGGGATTCCTTGTTGGCCAGCGCCAGCCGGGCGCCCGATTCCAGAGCGGCCAGCGTCGGGCGCAGGCCCAGCGCGCCCACCAGCGCGTTGAGGACGACGTCGGCCTCGGTGTCCTCGACCAGGCGGGTCACCGCGTCGGGACCCCGGTAGGGGACGTCGGCGGCCTGCGCCGCGCGTTCGTCGGCGACGGCGATGTTGGTGACCCCGGTCTCGGCGCGCTGGCGCTGCAGGGTGTCCAGGTTCGCACCCCCCGCGGCCAGGCCGACCACCTCGAAGCGGTCCGGATGGGCCGCGATCACCTCCAGGGCCTGGGTGCCGATCGAGCCGGTACTGCCCAGCACCAGCACGCGCAGGCGGCCCTCGGGTGTCGCGATTGTCACTCACTCATTGTGCCCGCTCGGTCTCGCGAGGGGGTGTGCCAGAATCTCCGTACCAGCCGATCACGAAAGGGATTCACCGTGGCCAGTACCGAGGTGGAACAGTTCACCGGCGTCGACACCGTTGAGGTGCCGTCCGCGGCGTGGGGCTGGAGCAGGATCAATCACCGCACCTGGCACATCACCGGCCTGGTCATCATCGTGTTCCTGCTGGCGATGCTGCGCGGTAACCACGTCGGCCACATCGAGAACTGGTTCCTGATCGGGTTCGCCGCGCTGGTGCTCGTCGCCCTGGTCCGCGACCTGTGGGGCCGCCGGCGCGGCTGGATCAGGTAGCCACTACTTCTTCTCGGCGGCCAGCTGTCCGCAGGCCCCCGCTGATTCGCCCGCGCTCCAGCTACCCGCCTTCGGCGGCCAGCTGTCCGCAGGCGGCGCTGATCTCGCGGCCGCGCGTGTCGCGGACCGTGCAGGAAACCCCCTGCGCCCGAACCCGCCGGACGAACTCCCGCTCCACCGGCTTGGGGCTGGCGTCCCATTCGCTGCCCGGCGTCGGGTTGAGCGGGATCAGGTTGACGTGCACCAGCGGGCCGAGCGCCCGATGCAGGCGTTTGCCGAGCAGATCGGCCCGCCACGGCTGGTCGTTGACGCCGCGGATCAGCGCGTACTCCACTGATACGCGGCGACCGGTGACGTCGGCGTAGTAGCGGGCGGCGTCGAGCGCCTCGGCGATCTTCCACCGGTTGTTGACCGGCACGAGCGTGTCGCGCAGTTCGTCGTCGGGTGCGTGCAACGACAGCGCCAGCGTCACCCCGAGCCGTTCGTCGGCCAGTTTGCGAATGGCCGGAGCCAGGCCGACGGTCGAGACCGTGACCGAGCGAGCCGAGATGCCGAAGCCGTGCGGCGGCGCTTCGGTGATGCGGCGCACCGCGGCAACCACCCTGGCGTAGTTGGCCAGCGGCTCGCCCATGCCCATGAACACGATGTTGGAGAGCCGATCGCCGAACTCGTCGCGCAGGGCGACGGCGGCGGAACGGACCTGCTCCAGAATCTCCGCGGTCGACAGGTTACGGGTCAATCCGCCCTGCCCGGTCGCACAGAACGGGCAGGCCATGCCGCAGCCGGCCTGCGACGAGATGCACACGGTGTTGCGCTGCGGGTAGCGCATCAGCACCGACTCGAAGGTCGTCCCATCGGTGCCGCGCCACAACGTCTTTCGGGTCTGCCCGGCGTCGCAGGTGACGTCGGCGGCCGAGGTGAGCAGGGGCGGGAACAACGCCTCGGCGACCCGGTCGCGCACGGCCGCCGGCAGGTCGGTCATGTCGCGGGGATCGGCGATCAGGCGACCGTAGTACTGATGCGCGAGCTGCTTGGCGCGGAACGCCGGCAGCCCCAGCTCGGCGACGGCCGACGCGCGGCCTTCCGCGTCGAGGTCGGCCAGGTGCCGCGGCGGCTTGCTCGGGCGGGGTTCGGTGAAAACCAGTTCTTGGACCATGACCAGTCCAGTATCGGCCCTCTCAGGGGACGAGTGTCAGCACCGTCCACGCGGCGACCGCCGACGGGAGCACCCCGTCGAGCCGGTCCATCAGACCGCCGTGGCCGGGCAGCAAGCGGCCCATGTCTTTGATGCCGAGGTCACGCTTGATCTGGGACTCGACCAGATCGCCAAGGGTACCGGTAAGCACCAGGACCACACCCAGCAGCGCTCCGATCCACGGCGGTTTGCCGGCCAGGAACGTCGCCGTCAGGATGGCCGCGGTGATCCCGAAGAAGAGCGAACCCGCGAAGCCCTCCCACGACTTCTTCGGGCTGATGGCGGGAACCATCGGGTGCTTGCCGAGCAGCACGCCCACCGCGTACCCGCCCACGTCGGAGGCGACGACGGTGACCATCAGACAGAACACCCGGCCCGCGCCGTCCTTCGGGTAGACGAGCAACGCGCCGAAGGAGGCGAACAGCGGCACCCACGCGGCCAGGAACACCGTCGCCGAGGCGTCGCGCAGGTAGTTGGCCGACGGAGACCCGGCGAACGGCTCGGGCCGCTTGCTGTTGTCCTGCATGAACAGCCGCCAGACGTTGCACACCACCACGGTGGCGCCGAAGCCGGCCAGGGCGCCGGCGGCGTGGAACGGCCACGTCAGCCAGACGGTGGCCTGACCGCCGAGGAGCAAGGGGATCAGCGGGATGACGTATCCGGCCTCGCGCAGCCGCCGTACCACCTCATGGGTAGCGACGGGGATGGCGATCGCGACGATGGCAACCCAGAAGCGGGGCGCGAAAATCAGCGTCACGATGAGCACGCCGCCGATGCCCGCGCCCACCGCGATGGCGGCCCGCAGGTCGCGTCCCGCGCGGGACGTCGTCTTGGCCGGCTGCTGCACGATGTTCTCGGCGTCACGCGCCGGTTCGTCGGGCGTGCTGGCTGCGCCGGTGGTTGCCACGGACCTGGGTGAACTCAGCTGCTGGGCGGCCGCTAGACCTCCAGCAGCTCGCCTTCTTTGTGCTTGACCAGCTCTTCGATCTGGGTGACGTACTGGTGCGTGGCCTTGTCCAGGTCTTTTTCGGCCCGACCGACCTCGTCCTCGCCGGCCTCGCCGTCCTTGCGGATGCGGTGCAGCTCTTCCATCGCCTTGCGGCGGATGTTGCGCACCGAAACCTTGGCGTCCTCCCCTTTGCCCTTGGCCTGCTTGACCAGCTCGCGGCGCCGCTCCTCGGTCAGTTGCGGCACCGCCACCCGGATCAGGGTGCCGTCATTGGTCGGGTTGACACCCAGGTCGGAGTTGCGGATCGCCGTCTCGATCGCGCCGAGCTGACTGGATTCGTAGGGCTTGATGACGACGAGCCGCGCCTCGGGCACGTTGATGCTGGCCAACTGCGTGATGGGGGTGGTGGCACCGTAGTAGTCGATGACGATCCGGGAGAACATGCCGGGATTGGCGCGGCCGGTCCGGATGGTTGACAAGTCGTCGCGGGCCACCGCTACGGCCTTCTCCATTTTCTCTTCCGCGTCGAAGAGAGCCTCGTCAATCATTGCGCCGCTCCTCTCCCCCGCAAGCGGGAGGTACCCCCACATCACTGCGTTCTGCATCGTCGCCAGCGCGAATCATCGTTCGCTCTTCCCCTCAGGTGGTGACCAGTGTCCCGATTTTCTCACCGGCGACCGCGCGGGCGATATTGCCATTGGTCAGCAGGTTGAACACCAGGATCGGCATGCCATTGTCCATGCAGAGGCTGAACGCCGTGGCATCGGCCACTCGGAGCCCCCGGTCGATGACCTCGCGATGGCTGATCGCGGCGATCAGCTCGGCGTGCGGATTCTGCCGCGGGTCCGCTGAGAACACCCCGTCGACCGCCTTCGCCATCAAGACCACCTCCGCCCCGATCTCCAGTGCCCGCTGCGCGGCCGTGGTGTCGGTGGAGAAGTACGGCAGCCCCATGCCGGCCCCGAAGATGACCACCCGGCCCTTCTCGAGGTGGCGGACGGCGCGCAATGGCAGATACGGCTCGGCGACCTGTCCCATGGTGATCGCCGTCTGGACGCGCGTGACGATGCCTTCCTTTTCCAGGAAGTCTTGCAGCGCCAGGCTGTTCATCACCGTGCCGAGCATGCCCATGTAGTCCGAGCGGGTGCGTTCCATGCCGCGCTGCTGCAGTTGCGCGCCACGGAAGAAGTTGCCGCCGCCGATCACGACCGCGACTTGGACACCGTCGCGAACCACCTCGGCGATTTGGCGGGCCACCCGCGCCACGACATCGGGGTCCAGCCCGACCTGGCCACCGCCGAACATCTCGCCGCCAAGCTTGAGCAACACCCTGGAGTACTTGGGCCGCGTCCGCGGCTGCCCGGCAGCTGATCCATTCTCCGGTGCCGTGGGCTCCCTGGACTCCGTCATCACGCTCCTCGCATGAGAGTGCCATCCCGGGGGTTAACTCCTCCGGAACGGCATTTCACATCCTGCCTCATCGCAGCACACGCCGGCGTCGGTGGGGTGCGTTATGCGCCGAGTTGGCGATGCGGACGATCTTTCGCGGCGATCGACCCATGTGTCCAGCGGCGGCGCTACGCCTCGTCGGCTTGTCGCTACGCATGTTTGAGGCATGACCGTAGTGGGGAATCCGCACCAACGCGGCGGGAATTCACGGTCTTGAGAAAGAAGGGCCCATTGTCGCCGTATGACCGGATCGATCGCGTTGGCGATCGGTGGTGAGCGCGAATCGCTCAGGTACGCCTACGAGGAGGAATTGAATCCATGGCGGACAACAACTCGGGACCTGCAGAAGCCGTCAAGGGCGTCGTCGAGGACGTCAAAGGCAGGGCGAAGGAGGCCGTTGGTGCGGTGACGGGTCAAGACGACCTCACCCGCGAGGGCCAGGCCCAGCAGGACAAGGCGGAAGCGCAGCGCGACGCGGCGAAGAAGGAAGCCGAGGCCGAGGCGGCCCGCGGCGGCGCCGAAGCCGCTGAACAGCGCCAGAAGGACAATCAGTAGCTTGCTGGGAGGATGGGTCCGGTCTGTGGAAACGGACCGGGCCCATCGACTTTTCCGGGTCAAGACGATCCCGTCCGGCTAGCAGGGCCGGCGCGGTCCGCGAGCCGCACAAAAATCGTTTGCATACTTTCGCCGCGAGTGGGTAATCACCGCTGCGCTGGCTGACATCTCCCCAGGAGATGCCTACGGGCCGAGGCCGAAAACGGACCCATGTTCTTCGGGAGATGTCGTTGGACGTTCTGCTGCTGACCGACGCGGAGGACTTCGAGCGCGCCCTGCCGCCCCTGACTTCGTTCGGGCGGATCATGCGGCGCGCGCCCCTGATAGCCGACGGCCAGGGGCCGGGCGAAGCCGGCGACGTCGCCATCGTCGATGCTCGCGGCAACCTCGCGGCCGCGGCGGCGGCCTGCCGGCGCCTGACAACCAATGCCCCCGCCACCGCAGTGGTGGCGTTGGTGGCGCCGGCCGACGGCGTACCGGCAGACGTGGACTGGAATGTCGACGACGTCATACCACCGGGAACCGACTTCGACGAGCTGCAGGAGCGGCTGCAGCGGGCGATTGCGTTGCGGCGCAGGGCAATCAACGGCAGTCTGCGGTTCGGCGCCCTGCTCTTGCACCCGACCAGCCTCACCGGATCACTGGAAGGCAAGGACCTGGGTTTGACGCTGACCGAGTTCAAACTGCTGACTTTCCTTGTGCAGCATGCCGGTCGGGCATTTACCCGGACCCGCCTGATGCATGAGGCGTGGGGCTATGACAGCAACGGCCGAGTCCGTTCGGTCGACGTCCATGTCCGGCGCCTGCGCGCCAAGCTCGGACCCCGACATCAGTCGATGGTGGACACCGTCCGCGGTGTCGGCTACATGGCCGCGACCCCACCGCATCCGGAATGGATCATCAGCGAGCCGACGCTGACATCGGCGCCGACGGATTCCGCCTGGGACCCGGTCGCGCAGTGACGCACTGAGCCCGAATCGCACTGTCCGAGAGGGACTTCGGGGATTGATCAGCCGAAGAGCGGGAAGGCGCGCTTTCGCGCGAGCGCGTCCATGCCGTCTTGGATCGCGTCCTGGATCTCGCGGTACTTGCGATCGATGTACGCTTCGTCCTCCGCGCGTGCGGGATCGTGGTCGAGCTCCACGGCGGGCATGAACCGGGTCCTGATCTTGGCCGGTAGCGGCAGCTGCGGAAGCGCCGCCGGCGCGATCCCCCACGGCAGCGAGATCGCCAAGGGAAACACTTTGAGGCGCAGCAGGCGGTCCAGCTGCAAGGCCTTCGACAGCTTGTCGCCGCGGATGAGCACAGGCATGGCGTCGGCGCCGCCGACCGTCGCGATCGGCACGACGGGCACCCCGGCCCGAATCGCCATCTTCACGAAGCCTTTTCGGCCCGCCAGGTTGGCCTGGTCGCGCTCGGTCCACGGGCGCAGCGAGTCCACTTCCCCGCCGGGCCACAGCGCAACGTCGCGTCCTTCGGCCAGGGCCGTGGCGATCGCGTCCGGGGCCGCCGGAAGCACACCCATCGACCGGAAGTACCGGCCGATCACCGGAATCGCCATCAACGCGTCATGGGCCGTGCCGTGCAGGGGGCGTTCCTGCCCGAAGCGCCGCCACCATTGCAGGCCGACGGTCCAGGCATCCCAGACGAAGGGAGCGCCGGAGTGGATCCCCACCAGCAGAACCGGCGGCTCCGGGACGTTCTCCCAGCCGTCGATCTCCATGCGAAACCAATAGTCCACCAGCACATTCCACAGATACTTCTGCCGCTGTAGGCTGGCCTCTTCCTGGCCGCGGAGGTCCCACCGACCGGCGCGCTCGGCGACCCAGCCGCTCAGTCCCCCGCCCTGACCGCTGCGCCGATCCTCCATCGCCGCCCGCGCCCGCTCGGCGTTCAGCTGCGCTTGTTCGCGTACTTCGGCTGGCCTGTGATCCGGGTTACCCATGGGTACGGTGTACCCGATTCATCCCCGCACGACGCACCACCGAAGGGCCGAAAACGCACCTCCCCGGGGGGGGGGGGGGGGGGGGGGGGGGGAGGGGGCGGGGGGGGGGGGGGGGGGGGGGGGGGGGGGGGGGACCCACAAACGAACGCGCGGCGCGGGGGAGGAGACAAGAGGACAAAACACAGACGGGGGAGGG
>NZ_LZIE01000014.1:0-70038 GCF_001667155.1 Mycobacterium sp. 852002-53434_SCH5985345 | reverse complement strand
GGGCCCGACCCCTGCCCCGCCGCGCGCGCGGCCGCCGGCTCTAGCCGGCCGTCGCGGGGGGGCGGGGGCGGGGGGCGGGGGGGGGGGGGGCGGGGCGCCCCCCCCCCCCGCGGGCCCGGGTCCTCTTCGTCGACTACCTGACCGTCCTGCCTCCGGCGGGCATGCCGGCCGCGCCGCTCTCGGACACCGACGCCGACCTCGGGCGCCACGTGGCCGCGACGCTGGAACGGCTCACGGCCGACGCGGCGACGGCAACCGGCTGCGAAGTGGTCGGCGCCGCGGCGGCCAGCCGGGAGCACCACGCGTGGTCGCCGGAGCCGTGGACCACGAGACCCGGTGTGCCGCTACCGGGCCGGGCGGCGCCGTTGCACCCCAACGCCGCCGGGATGCGTGCCGTAGCCGAACTGGTGTCCGCGCGGTGGTGAGGATCAGCCGTTCGTGCGCCACCACTGGTAGAGGGCGTTGACGTCGGAGTTGGCCGAGGTGAGGTGCCCCAGGACGTTCTTGGCGTCGGTGGTCCACGTCAACGTCGCGTAGTTCTTGTAGGTGCCGCAGGCGATCTGGCCGCCCGTCTGGCCGTTCTGCTTCCAGGTTCCCGGTGACTGCCCGGCGTCCCCGCACGCGGCCAGGGAGACGTCCTTGATGGTGGAACTGAACGCGGAGGCCAAGTTGGTGCCGTTGGAGAAGAGGGCGTAGACGCCGGAGCCGGGGCCGCTTGGGTCGGGGCTCTGCCCGCACAGGAGCTCGGCCAGCTCACCGGATTCGGTCAACTCCTGCGACTTGCAATTGTTGAGGCCGTAGCCCTTCGACAGGTTGGCCGCCAGCGTGTTCATATCGGCTGCGGTGCCGGTGTTGGGTTCCGCGACCGCGGGGGCGCTTCCCGCGAAAGCCAAACAGCCGATTAGCGCTGCCGCCGACACGGCACGCAGCGCGGTGTTGAGGTGTGACATTTTCGTTGACTCCCTATGGTTGTTGGATGGGTGATACCGAAACCCGTTGCCCCCCAATTGCGAAGTCAGCCGTTGGCGCGCCACCACTGGTACAGCGCGGCGCCGTCGGTGTTGGACCCGCGGATGTAGCTCAAGATGTTCTTGGCGTCCGAGGTCCAGATGATCTCGGCGGCGTTCTGATACGTCCCACACGCGACCTGTCCGGCATTGCCGCTGTTGCTGCCCTGGTGCCAACTGGTGGGTGATTGGCCGCTGTCCCCACAGGTGCCCAGTACGTCGTCTTTGATGCTGGCCTTGAACGAGCCGACCAGGTTTTCGCCGTTGTTGAACAGGATGTACTTGGCCTGGACGGGGCCGCTCGGGTCGGGACTCTGCCCGCAGGTCAGCGATGCCAGTTCGCCAGTGGTGATGTTCTGGGCGGTGCAGTTGTTCAGCCCGTAACCCTTCGACAGCGATGCCGCAAGCGTGTTGATGTCCGACGAGCTACCGGTGTCCGCGGGATCCGCCGCCGCGGTGGCCGTCCCCGCTAAGGCGCAACCGCACGCGGACGCCGCGGCCGTGACGACCCGCAACGCGTTGCTGAGATGGGACATCCTCTGGCTCCTAAGCGGTTGTGGGGGCGGCGTCGCTCACCGGAGAAACGTACTTCCGCTAAGTAGGGATCGTAGGGATATGTCCAGACAAAGCAACACATTCCGCTGGCAATTATCTGTCTCGGCATGTTTCTCGACACCGCAGCGCAACGGGTACTAACGCGGGCTTTCGAAACCGTTTTCTTGCCAGCCCTTTTCGCGATGGGCCGGTAGGAGAACGGAGACTTAACGCGGGGGGGACGGTCGCGCAGCATGTCAGCGGGTCCAAAGGGGATTTTCAAATTGCTAGTGCCGCCGCGACTGTGCTCGGGTATGGTTAGCACCGCTTTACGCCAGCTAACTTCTCGGGACTGGAGAATTCATGACACAACCGCCGGCACCGCCTCCTCCGCCGCCTGGTTACCCGCCGCAGCAACCCGCCGGGCAAGCGCCGAATAACTATTTGGTGTGGTCCATCCTGGTGACCCTGTTCTGCTGCCTCCCCTTCGGAATCGTGGCGATCGTCAAGTCCAGCCAAGTCAACGGTCTCTGGGCGCAGGGCCGTTATGCCGAGGCGCAGGCGTCCGCCGACAGCGCCAAGAAATGGGTGATCTGGTCGGCGGTCATCGGGGTCGTCGTGGGCATCATCTACGGCATCTTGATGGCGGTCGGCGCGCTCAACACGAACACCAATGCGGCGCTCGCCGCGATGTTCTGAGCCCGGTTCCCAATATGGTGACCCGTCCAGGGTCGGCGCCGCTGAGTCTGGGAGCCCCACTTGTGGTGGCCGCTTCCACGACGTTGATGTGCGCCGCCATCTGGGCGGGTGACCCGACCACTCCCAACGGTCCGCTGCCGGTGTGTCCCACCAAGGCGCTGTTGGGGATCGACTGTCCGGGATGCGGCAGCTTGCGCATGCTGTATTCCCTGATGCACGGCAACGTCATGGCGGCCGCCAGGTTCAACGCATTGGGCCTGGCGGCCGTCGTGCTGTTGGTATGGGCGTACCTTGCCTGGACCTATGGACGGGTGGCGGGCAAACGGGTCCGGAGCTGGCAGCACGCTCGCTGGTCCGCGGTGGTGACGCTGACGCTGGTCGCGGCGTGGTTTGTGGTGCGCAACATTCCCTTTGCGCCGTTCAACGCGCTCTATGTCTGATACCGCCGTGTCCTGATCCCGGCCGCTCGTCGCGCGGTCTAACCTGGGGCGCGATGGTGAACAAATTCACGACGATCCCGGCGGCGCTCGTTGTGGTCGCGCTTACCGCAATCTCGGCCGGTTGCTTCCACCGGTCCTCGCCACAAGCGACCGGCAACCCCGACGCGGCGAAGTTCGCCGGCGCGCTGCACGACAAAGTCACGGCCGACGCAATGATGGCCCACCTGACAAAGCTCCAGGACATCGCCAACGCCAACAACGGCACCCGGGCGGTGGGCACCCCCGGTTACGAGGCCAGCGTCGACTACGTCGTAAACACGTTGCGCGGCAGTGGTTTCGATGTGCAGACCCCCGAATTCTCCGCGCGGGTGTTTCACGGGGACAAGCCGGAGGTGACGGTGGGTGGCAGGCCGGTCGAGGCGCACGCGCTCGACTTCAGCCTCGGCACCCCGCCGGACGGGGTGAGCGGGCCGCTGGTCGCCATCCCCGCCAACAACGCCCCCGGTTGCGCGGCCTCGGATTACGGCAACCTCCCGGTGCAGGGGGCCGTGGTCCTGGTGGACCGCGGAACGTGCCCGTTCGCTCAGAAGGAGGACGTCGCGGCGCGGCGCGGTGCGGCCGCGATGATCGTCGCCGACAACGTCGACGAGCAACAGATGGGCGGGACGCTGGGGCCGGACACGAACGTCAAGATCCCGGTGCTGAGCGTGACCAAGTCCGTCGGCGTGCAACTGCGCACCCAGCCGGGACCGGCCACCATCAAGCTGAACGCGCGGGTGCAGAGCTTCAAGGCCCGCAACGTGATCGCGCAGACCAAGACGGGATCGACGACCAACGTCGTGATGGCGGGCGCGCATTTGGACAGCGTGCCCGATGGACCGGGCATCAACGACAACGGTTCGGGAGTGGCCGCGATATTGGAAACCGCTCTGCGGCTCGGTAATTCGCCACAGGTGCGCAACGCGGTGCGGTTCGGGTTCTGGGGAGCGGAGGAACTCGGTCTGATCGGATCGCGCAACTACGTCGAATCTCTTGACCTGACTGCGCTCAAAAATATTGCGCTGTACTTGAATTTCGACATGCTCGCGTCGCCGAACCCCGGCTACTTCACCTATGACGGCGATCAATCGCTGCCGGCGGACGCCCGCGGGCAGCCGGTCGTACCGGAGGGGTCGGCCGGTATCGAGCGAACGCTGGTCGCCTACCTGAAGACCGCCGGAAAGACCGCGCAGGACACGTCTTTTGACGGCCGCTCCGACTACGACGGGTTCACCCTGGCGGGCATCCCCGCCGGTGGCCTGTTCTCCGGCGCCGAAGTGAAGATGTCTGCGGAGCAGGCAAAGCTGTGGGGTGGGACCGCCGACCAGCCGTTCGACCCCAACTATCACCAGAAGACCGACACCCTCGATCACATCGACAAGGCCGCGCTGGGTATCAACGGCGGCGGCGTCGCCTACACGGTCGGCCTCTACGCCCAAGACCTCGGCGGCCACAACGGGGTGCCCACTATGGAGGACCGCACGCGTCACGTGCTCACGAAGCCATGAGCCGCCGGCTCGGAGCGGCACTGCTGCTGGCGACCGCGCTGCTGGCGAGCTGCTCGTCGGCACGGCCGGGATCGCCCGCCGCCGCACCGGATTTAGGTCGCGGCCTGGCCGGAAAAGTGACCGTCGATCAGATGTTCGCCCATCTGCGCGCGCTGCAGAACATCGCCAACGCCAACAAGGGAAACCGGGCGGACGGCACGCCGGGATACGACGCGAGTGTCGACTACGTGGCTAAAGCCCTGCGCGACAGGGGTTTTGAGGTGATGACCCCGCAGTTCGATCGGCTGTACGCGGTTGCCCCCGGCAGGCCGGCGATAACGATCGCCGGCCACAGCTACCCCGTCGACCAGGCGTCGTTGTTGGTCCAGACACCCCCCGGTGGCCTGACCGGCCAGCCCGTCCGGCCCGTCCAGCCCTCGGGCTGTGCGGCCAGCGATTATCCGGCCGCGCTGCCCAAAGGCTCGATCGCCGTCGTCGACGACGCGCGTTGTTCGGTGGTCGACAAGCAGAACAGCGCGGTGGCCAAGGGCGCCGCCGCGCTGGTCGTGCTCAGTGCGCCCGCGGGCCAGGGCGCCCCGGCCACCTTGTTCAATCCGGGCTATTTCAAGCAGCTGACCGTGCCGGTCGCGGTCGCGGGCAGGTCCGCCGCGACCGCGCTCGCCGACGCGAGTGCGCCGATACATCTGGTGCTGGACGCCCAGAACACCAAAATCACATCGCGAAACGTGCTGGCGCAGACCAAGACCGGTTCGCCGCACGAAGTGGTCATGGTCGGCGCGCATCTCGACAGCTCGCGTGGCGGTCCAGGCATCAATGACGACGGATCCGGGGTCGCCGCGGTGCTGGAAACGGCGCTACAGCTGGGGCCATTGGCTCCGGTGAACAACGCCGTGCGGTTCGCGTTCTGGGGCGCCGACGAGGACGGGCTCAACGGCGTAATGGATTACGTGTTCGGCCTGGACAGCGACCAGCTCAACGATCTCGCGATGTACCTCAACTTCACCAGGCTGGGTTCCCCCAACGCCGGCTTCTTCACCGACGACGGCGATCAGTCCGGTCCGCCGGCGCCCGGGGTGACCTACGCTGACATCCCCGACGGCTCGGCCGGCATCGAGCGCACCCTGGCGGGGTATCTGAACCTGGCCGGGAAGCGGCCCGCGGACATGCCGCTGAGCACCCTCGCGGACTACCACCCCTTCATGGTCGCGGGTGTGCCGATCGGTGGCATGACGGCCGGCGCCACACAGCCGAAAACCACGGTGCAGGCCCGATTGTGGGGTGGGCAGGCCGGCGTCCCGTTCGACCCCAACTATCAGGGCCCCCACGAAACCGCCGACAACATCAACCGCGACGCGTTGGCCATCATGGGTTCTGGCGTCGCGTACGCCGTGGGCAGCTACGCGCAGTCCACCGGCGGGGTGAACGGCGTCCCGCCGCACGATAAGAGGCATCGCACCCGGATGCCGTAACCGCCGATCGGGGTTGTCGGTGGCACGCACTATGCTCGAACACATGTTCGATACACGGCTGCATGAGTACTGGGAGCCTCCGCGGTGTGAGCGCTCGCGGGAGTTGGTGGATCGGATGTGCGAGTCATGGCGGTTAGAGGCCCAAGTGGTGGCGGCTCGGTTGGATGCGGTCGGGGAGCTGTTCGAGCTGCGCCGCGCCCAGCGCGGTGAGGAGGCGGATTGGGCGGTGGACACCTGGGCGGCGGTGGGGGCCGAGGTGGCTGCGGCGTTTCGGGTGAGCTTGGCGATGGCGGGCAGCTTCATGCGGTATGCGTTGGCGATGCGTGAGCGGCTGCCACAGGTGGCGGCGGCGTTCCGCGCCGGTGATATCAATTACCGGTTGTTTCAAACCATCGTGTACCGCACCGATTTGATCACCGATGCTGAGGTGCTGGCCGCCGTGGATGGCGAGTTGGCCGTGCGCGCGGCGCGGTGGCCGTCGATGACTCGGGGCCGGTTGGCCGGTGAGGTCGATAAGATCGTGGCGAAGGCCGACGTTGATGCGGTGCGCCGTCGGCAGCGGTGTCGGGACGAGCGCTGTGTCGGGATCGAGGATCTCGAGGGCGGCATGTCCGAAATCCACGGCAGCCTGTTCAGTCCAGATGCCCACGCCTTGGACGAACGGTTAGATGCCTTGGCGGCCACGGTGTGTGAGCATGATCCGCGCAGCCGCGATCAGCGGCGCGCCGACGCGCTGGGGGCGTTGGCGGCCTCGGCGGATCGGCTGGGTTGCCGCTGTGGACGGCCCGATTGCGCCGCGGGAAAGCGGCCTGCGTCAACGCCGGTCGTCATTCATGTGATCGCCGAACAGGCGAGCATCCAGGGCCGCGGGTCGGCTCCGGCGTCGGAGGTAGGCGCCGACGGACTGATGTCCGCCGAGCTGGTCGCCGAGTTGGCCGGTTCGGCGACGCTGGTGCCGGTGAGTGTCCCGACCGAAGCCGAACCGCGCTACACCCCCTCGGCCAAGCTGGCCGATTTCGTGCGGTGTCGGGATTTGACGTGTCGGGCGCCCGGGTGTGATCGCCCGGCCGTGGACTGCGATATCGACCACACGATCCCCTACGCGCAGGGCGGCCCGACGCATCCGTCGAACCTGAAATGTTTGTGCCGCCAGCATCATTTGCTGAAAACGTTCTGGGGCTGGCGCGATGAACAGTTGCCCGATGGCACCCTCCTCTGGCGTCTACCCGACGGGCACACCTACGTCACCACCCCGGGCAGCGCGCTGCTGTTCCCCAGCCTGTGCGCGCCCACCGGCGACCTCCCGGCCCCCGCGGCCGGCCCCCAGCGCTGCGGCGAGCGCACCGCGATGATGCCGCTGCGCACCCGCACCCGCGCCCACAACCGGGCCCAGCGCATCGCCACCGAACGCCACCACAACCGCCAAACCCGCTTAACCACCCAAGCCACCCAAACCGGCCCCGCACCCCCAGACGACGAACCCCCACCCTTCTGATTGGTTCAGACGGATTTGGTGACGCCGACGTAGGACAGCACCACGTCGGATTCGTCGGTCACTTGGGTCAGCGTTGCGTAGGACCGGATGAACGACTGACCCACGCACCCATCGATTTTGACGTGGAATCCGGTGACGATGACCCGCGGATTCGGGCCCGTGAACTCTTTCTTGGCCACCGGTACTTCGACTACGACACCGGGCTTGAGGCCCACGGTGATCAAGCCGCCCATCGGGGTGGTGACCAACGGCACCGGTGTCGGCGTACCGGCAAACACGCCCGCCAAGCCCAAGCCCGGGGTGACGCCGGCGTTGCCCCCGAGGGTGACGCCGTTGGACGTGCTCATGTCGATTCCACAG
This sequence comes from Mycobacterium sp. 852002-53434_SCH5985345, assembly GCF_001667155.1. NCBI lineage: Bacteria > Bacillati > Actinomycetota > Actinomycetes > Mycobacteriales > Mycobacteriaceae > Mycobacterium > Mycobacterium sp. 852002-53434_SCH5985345. Next base: position 62,487 of record NZ_LZIE01000014.1, on the reverse strand, counting down.
CCGATCTCGTAACCCACCTCGAGGACGCCGCGAGGGTGTTCGAGCCCGTCCAGTGACGCGGCGAACGTTCCGCGGGCGAGGTATTCGCGAGACGAGATTGCGGTGGTCAACGGTGCTATGGGAACTTGCGACTCGTCCTTCGCCCCGAGAGTCAGGGTCCAGCCTTCGGGCGTCGTGTAGGTCACCGGTTCGGACGAGGGCACCCGCCCGTCGTCCGGCGTGACCGCGGCGGCGTTTTCAGCGTCGGGGTCGGCGGCCGTTGGAGGCGCCGTCACCGCTGACATGACGACGCACAACGCGACCATCGCAGCGCGACGAACGACCACGGCTATCGGCCACACATGCGACACCGTATGTACGGCCCGATTCCGCTCGCGAAATTTGCCGGTCGACTCGCCAAAGTCGTTGTGCGTTCGTAACCGTTATGGGATATGGCCGCGGAAGTTTGGGGTGGAATGCCGTTCTGGGACGACCGAGAGACGATTCGGACGGTGTTCTGCCGCCGTGGCCCGACGGGAAAAAGTTAACGACGCGCGTCGCCATCGCGCTGGACGCCCCGGACGGCGGCGGTGCCCGACCGGTGTCGAAGGTACCCCCGCGCAACCGCAACGGCTGGCCGCAGTCGGGTAAATCGCCTGGCCAGGACCACCGAGCCCGCGGGTGTGCCATGATGTCGGAGCTGTCAAGACATTAGGGAGCGGCCGTGGATCTCAACTTGTCGATTGTCACGCGACCGGTCGAGCGCCTGATAGCTACGGCGCAGAACGGGCTCGAGGTCTTGCGATTGGGGGGCTTGGAAACCGGCACCGTGCCGTCGCCGTCTCAGATCGTCGAGAGCGTGCCGATGTACAAGCTCCGACGTTATTTCCCGCCCGACAGCCGGCCAGACAAGCCGCGGGTCGGCCCTCCGGTGCTGATGGTGCACCCGATGATGATGTCGGCGGACATGTGGGACGTCACGCGCGAGGACGGCGCGGTCGGCATCCTGCACGCCAACGGGCTGGATCCCTGGGTCATCGACTTCGGCGAACCCGACAAGGTCGAAGGCGGCATGCGCCGCACCTTGGCCGACCACATCGTCGCGCTCAGCCAGGCGATCGACACCGTCAGGGACGTCACCGGCAGCGATATCCATCTGGTCGGGTATTCGCAGGGTGGCATGTGGTGCTACCAGGTCGCCGCGTACCGGCGTTCGAAAAGCCTGGCCAGCATCGTCACCTTCGGTTCGCCGGTGGACACCCTGGCCGCCCTGCCGATGGGCATCCCGGCGAACTTCGCCGCGCCCGCCGCCAACTTCATGGCCGACCACGTCTTCAGCCGGCTGGACATCCCCAGCTGGATGGCGCGCACCGGGTTTCAGATGCTCGACCCGCTCAAGACGGCCAAGGCACGGGTGGACTTCGTGCGCCAGTTGCACGACCGCGAGGCGCTACTGCCGCGCGAACAGCAGCGCCGGTTCCTCGAGCGCGAAGGCTGGATTGCCTGGTCCGGTCCGGCGATCTCCGAACTGCTCAAACAATTCATCGCCCACAACCGGATGATGACCGGCGGCTTCGCCGTCAACGGGCAGATGGTCACGCTCACCGACATCACCTGCCCGGTGCTGGCCTTCGTCGGCGAGGTCGACGACATCGGTCAGCCGGCGTCGGTGCGGGGCATCCGGCGGGCCGCCCCGGACGCCGAGGTCTACGAAAGCACCATCCGCACAGGGCATTTCGGCCTGGTCGTCGGGTCCAAGGCGGCGCAGCAGAGCTGGCCGACCGTCGCCGAATGGGTGCAATGGATCTCCACCGGCGGCGACAAGCCGGACGGCATCGACCTGATGGCCGACCAGCCCGAGGAGCACACGGACAGCGGCGTCGCCCTGAGCTCCCGGCTCGTGCACGGCATCGGGGAGGTCTCCGAGGCGGCGCTGGGCATGGTGCGCGGCGCCGCCAACACCGTGGTCGCGGCCAACAAGTCGATGCGCACCCTCGCCGTCGAAACGGCCCGCACGCTGCCGCGGCTGGTCCGGCTGGGACAGATCAACGACCACACCCGAATCTCTCTGGGCCGCATCATCGATGAGCAGGCGCACGACGCCCCGCAGGGTGAGTTCCTGCTGTTCGACGGGCGCGTGCATACCTACGAGGCCGTCAACCGGCGCATCACCAATGTCGTCCGCGGCCTGATCGAGGTCGGGGTGCGGCAGGGCGACCGGGTCGGCGTGCTGATGGAGACGCGACCCAGCGCGCTGGTCGCCATCGCCGCGCTGTCCCGGCTGGGCGCGGTCGCCGTCGTGATGCGACCGGATGCCGACCTGGCGGCGTCGGTCCGGCTCGGGGGAGTGACCGAGCTGCTGACCGACCCCACCAACCTGGAGGCGGTGCTGGCGTCGGATCGCCAAGGGCTGCGGCAGGTGCTGGTGCTCGGCGGCGGCGAGTCGCGGGACCTGCACCTGCCCGACGACAGCGACGTCATCGACATGGAACGGATCGACCCGGACGCCGTCGAGCTGCCCGGCTGGTACCGGCCCAACCCGGGGCTGGCGCGGGACCTGGCGTTCATCGCGTTCAGCACGGCCGGCGGCGAGCTGGTCGCCAAGCAGATCACCAACTACCGGTGGGCGGTGTCGGCTTTCGGGACCGCCTCGACGGCCGCGCTGGACCGCCGGGACACCGTGTACTGCCTGACCCCGCTGCACCACGAGTCGGCGCTGCTGGTCAGCCTGGGCGGCGCGGTGGTCGGCGGAACCCGCATCGCACTGTCCCGCGGCCTGGACCGCGACAGGTTCGTTCAAGAGGTGCGGCAGTACGGCGTCACGGTGGTGTCCTACACCTGGGCCATGCTCCGCGAGATCGTCGACGACCCCGCGTTCGTGCTGCACGGCAACCACCCGGTGCGGCTGTTCATCGGGTCCGGCATGCCGACGGGCCTGTGGGGCCGGGTCGTCGACGCGTTTGCGCCCGCCCATGTCGTCGAGTTCTTCGCGACCACCGACGGACAGGCGGTGCTGGCCAACGTGTCCGGCGCCAAGGTCGGCAGCAAGGGTCGCCCGCTGCCGGGCGCCGGGCGCATCGAGCTGGCAGCCTACGACGCCGAGCAGGACCTGATCCTGGAGAACGACCGTGGCTTCGTCCAGGTCGCCGAGCCGAAACAGGTCGGGGTGCTGCTCGCCGCCTCCAACGGCCCGATCGATCCCACGGCGTCGGTCAAACGGGGAGTCTTCGCCGCCGGGGACACCTGGATCTCGACCGAGTACCTGTTCTACCGCGACGACGATGGCGACTACTGGTTGGCGGGCAGGCGCGGCTCGGTGGTCCACACCGCGCGCGGCCTGGTGTATCCCGAGCGGGTCACCGACGCGCTGAGGTGCATCAACGGCGTCGACCTCGCGGTCACCTACAACGTGCCGGTGGGTGACCGGGAGGTGGCGGTCGCGGCGGTTACGCTGCTTCCGGGGGCCACGATCACCGCGGCCGACCTGACCGACGCCGTGGCCAAGATCCCCCTCGGCGTGGGTCCCGACATCGTCCAAGTGTGTCCGGAGATGATATTGAGCGCGACATATCGTCCGACCGTCAGCGCCCTGCGCGCGGCGGGAATTCCCAAGCCGGGGCGCCACGTGTGGTACTTCGACGCGGACGGCAACTTCTTCCGGAAGCTGACCCCGAGCGTGCGGGCCGAGCTGAGCGGGCGTTCCGATGGTTGACGATTCACTGCTGGAAATCCTGGTCTGCCCGGCCGACCGCGGACCGCTGCTGCTCGTGGGTGACGAGTTGCTGTACAACCCGCGGCTGCGGCGCGCCTACCGCATCGAGGACGGCATCCCGGTGCTGCTTATCGACGAGGCCCGCGACGTCGACGACGAGGAGCACGCCCGGCTCATGACACAAGGCCGTCCGGCAGATCCCCGGTGAGATAGCGCTGCAGGTTCGGCGCGATGGTGTGCGCGACCTGCTCGGCCGGTAACGACGCGAACGGCTCCAATCGCAGGATGTAGCGCGCCATCACGACGCCGACCAGTTGCGACGCGACGAATTGGACGCGGATCAATCCGCTGCCGGGCGGATTGTCAACGCGCGGACCCACTTCCACCCCGATCACGTCCTCGATGAACGTGCGGAACAGGTTGACCTCCGAGCCGGCCAGGATGGACCGCAGCGTGGCGATGAAGCCCGTGCCCAGGTCGGAATCCCACAGCGGCAACAACATCGACGGCAGCCGGTAGCCGACTTCCTCGATCGGCACGTCGCGCAGGGGGCCGATGATGTCCATCGGGTCGATCGGGATGTGGACGGCGGCGGCGAACAGCTTCTCCTTGGTGCCGAAGTAGTGATGCACCAGTGCCGAGTCCACACCCGCCGCGGCCGCCACCGCGCGGATCGACGTATTGCTAATGCCGTTGGTGGCGAACAACTCTCGAGCGCTGGCCAGGATGCGGTTGCGGGCGTCGGAGCCGCCGGCCGGCCGCCCGGGCCGCCGGCGCCCGGGGTTGGCGATCGCCACTAGGCGGTCCGCCGACGCAGCGTCGCCGCGGCCAGGCACAGCGCGATGAGCGCGGAGCCGAACACGACGACGATGTCGCGCCCCGCGATGTATGTCAGCTGCGGGTGCGCACCCACCTGCTGCAGCGCCTCCAGCGCGTAGCTGGCCGGCATCACGTTGCTGACCCACTGCAGCCAGTGCGGCATGAGTGCGCGCGGCACGATGATGCCGGCAAGCAACAGCTGCGGCACCATCACCAGCGGGATGAACTGCACGGCCTGAAACTCGGTGCGCGCGAACGCGCTACAAAGCAGACCCAGCCCCACACCGAGCACAGCGTTGACGATTGCGATCACAAACACCCACGCCGGGCTGCCGGCGGTGTCGAAGCCGAGCAGCCAAAACGACACGATGCACGCCACTATGGCCTGTGCCGCAGCGGCCACCGAGAAGGCGCTGCCATAGGCGATCAGCAGGTCGAACCGGCGCAGCGGAGTGGTCAGGATGCGCTCCAGCGTCCCCGACGCCCGTTCCCGCTGCATCGTGATCGCCGTGATGATGAACATCACGAACAGCGGGAAAAGGCCGAGCAAGATCAGGCAGGCGTTGTTGAACGGCGCCGGCGTGCCCGGGCGATGCGGCGCGTTCTGAAACATGAAGTACATCAACGTGATAACCAAGACCGGCACGAACAGGATCATCGCGACGCTGCGGTGGTCGGCCGCCAACTGGCGCAGAATCCTGGCCGTGGTGGCGGTGTATCCCTTGAGCCCTAACCGGCTTGGCGCATGGTGTTGCGCTTGATGATGGACAGAAACGCGTCCTCCAGTGACGTGCATCCGGTGTCCTCTCGTAGTCGGTCCGGGGTGGTATGCGCGAGCAGGTGACCGTCGCGCATCAGCATTAGGTCGCCGCAGTGGTCGGCTTCGTCCATGACGTGGCTGGACACCAGCAGCGTGGTGCCGGTGCGGGCGAGATCGGCGAACTGCTCCCAGAGATCCGCCCGCAGTACGGGATCCAGGCCCACCGTGGGCTCGTCGAGCACGAGCAGGTCGGGCTGGCAGACCAGCGCGCACGCCAGCGATACCCGGGTGCGCTGACCGCCGGAAAGGTTGCCGCAGAAGGCGGTTCGGTGATCATCCAACCCGACCCGCTCGATCGCGGCATCGGCGGCCTGGCGGTCGAAACCGTACAGCGAGGCGAAGTAGCGAACGTTGTCGACGACCCGCAGGTCGTTGTAGATGGTCGGGTCCTGCGGCAGGTATCCGACCCGTCGGTGCAGCGAGGCCGACCCGGCCGGGTGGCCGAGCACGGTGACGGTTCCCGAAGTGACGATCTGGGTGCCGACGATGCACCGCATCAGCGTGGTCTTGCCGCAGCCGGACGGGCCGAGCAGGCCGGTGATGCTGCCGCGCCCAATTTGCACCGAGAGATCGTGCAGGGCGGGGCGCTTGCCACGTATCACCCGCAGGTGATCGATCCGGACGGCCTGTTCCGCGATTAATTCATCACGTGATGAAGTCATCATATGATGAATATCGTCCTCTACCGAGGCGCTGTCAAGGGTCTACGGGGAGCGCTCGGGCGAACCCGGGCGGCGCTGGGGCAGGTGCCCGTGCACGCCCTCCGCGTAGGCGGTCTCGGCATGCTGGGTGAGGTCCACGCCGGTGGTCTCGTCCTCCGCGCTGACCCGGAAACCCATCACCCGGTCGATCACCTTCGCGAGCACGAAGGACACCGCGAACGCGTACAGCGCGACGACGACGATCGCCAGCGCCTGCTTGCCCAGCTGGGTGAAGCCGCCCCCATAGAAGAGGCCGCGCGGGCCCGACGTCATGACCGCCGTGGCGAGGAGCCCGATCAACGACACCCCGACGACGCCGCCGACGAAGTGCACGCCGACCACGTCCAGCGAATCGTCGTAGTTGAGACGGAATTTCGCGCTGACCGCGAAGGAGCACACGATGCCCGCCGCGAGGCCCACGACCGCGGCGCCGAGCGTGTTGACGGTTCCGCACGACGGCGTGATGGCGACGAGCCCCGCGACCACCCCGGACGCCGCGCCGAACGTCGTGGGCCGGCCGTCGCGGACCTGTTCGACCGAAAGCCAGCCGAGCATGCCGAGGCAACCGGCGACGAGGGTGTTGAGGAAGATGGCCGCCGCGGTCCCGTTGGCGGCCAGCGCGGACCCGGCGTTGAACCCGAACCAGCCGAACCACAGCAGGCCGACACCGAGCAGCACGAGCGGCAGGTTGTGCGGCCGCATGGCTTCCTTCTTGAAGCCGATGCGGGGCCCCAGCACCAGCGCCAGGGCCAGCGCCGAGCAGCCGGACACGATCTCGACGACGAGTCCGCCCGCGTAGTCCAGCACGCCCAACTTGGCCAGCCAGCCGCCGGGCCCCCACACCCAATGCGCCACAACCGAATACACGACGACCGTCCAGACCGGCACGAACACCATCCACGCGGCGAACTTCGCGCGGTCGGCGATGGCGCCGCTGACCAGGGCGGCCGTGATGATCGCGAACGTGACCTGGAACGTGGCGTACAGGAGTTCTGGAACCGTGCCGTGCGCGGTGTCCGGGGCGATGCCCAGCATCCCGACATGCCTGAGATTGCCGAGGAACCCGCTCGCCCCGTCTTCGGAGAACGCGACGGTGTAGCCGAGCAACAGCCACGCCACCGTGACCAGCGGGATGGAGATGAAGCTCATCATGATCATGTTGAGCACGCCGGTGGTGCGGACCATGCCGCCGTAGAAGATCGCCAGGCCGGGCGTCATCAGGAGGACCAGCGCCGTGCTGGCCAGCAGCCACGCGGTGGCGGCGGGGTCGATCGGATGCATGATGCGTGCTCCTTCACAGGTCCCAAGACACCGGGATACTGCCATGGAAGCGCTGCCGGTAGGTTCGGTGGGTGGCCGCAAGCGAGCTGCTCGTCGACCCCGTCGCGGCCGCGCATCGGCTACTCGGCGCCACCCTCACCGGGCGGGGCGTCGGCGCCGTCATCGTGGAAGTCGAGGCGTACGGCGGCGTTCCCGACGGTCCATGGCCGGACGCCGCGGCCCACTCCTATCGCGGCATCAGCGGGCGCAACGCGGTGATGTTCGGACCCCCCGGCCGGCTCTACACCTACCGCAGTCACGGGATCCACGTCTGCGCCAACGTTGCCTGCGGGCCGGACGGGACCGCCGCGGCCGTCCTGTTGCGGGCCGCCGCCCTCGAGGACGGCACCGACACGGCGCGCGCCCGGCGCGGCGAGCTGGTTCACGCGGCCGCGCTGGCGCGCGGTCCCGGCAATCTGTGTTCGGCCCTGGGAATCACCATGGACGACAACGGGATCGACCTGTTCGACCCCGCCAACCCCGTGACCCTGAGACTCAACGAGCCGCTGACCCCCGTGTCGGGCCCGCGCGTCGGGGTCAGCCAGGCCGCCGACCGGCCGTGGCGATTCTGGCTCCCCGGCCGCCCGGAAGTGTCGGCATACCGGCGCAGTCCGCGGGCGCCCGCCCCCGGAACCAGCGACTAGACGGTTTGGGTGGCGGGGGCGACCGCGCGAAAGGCGGGGTCCACCCGCCGCGCCAGGAACACGAACGCCACGGCCAGCAGCGGCGCGACGGCACTGTAAATCGCGGCCGGCGTGGCCATCTCGACGCTGTTCAGTAGCTGCGGACTCAACGCGACGCCCATCGCCACCACGGCGTTGTGCATACCGACCTCCAGGCTCACCGCAACGGCCTGTCGGGGAGCCAGCCGCATCAGGCGCGGCGCCAGATAGCCGACCGTCAGGCTCACCGCGCAGAAGGCCACGACGGCCGCGCTCAGCAGGCCGAGGTTGTGCCACAGCGTCGTTCTTCCCCCGGCGATGGCCCCGAGCACGGCGAGGACGAGCAGCGTGAGCGCCACGATTCGCACCGGTTTCTGCAGTCGCCGGGCCAGGTCGGGGAAGCGGTGGCGGACTGCCACCCCGATCGCAATGGGAACGATCACCAGGCCGATCACCGCGAAGAACTTGCCCGGCTGGAGCGGGAGAAACCGCCCTTCGCCGAGGAACCACGTCATCGACACCGCCAGAATCGCGGGCAACGCAACGATGGACAGCACGGCGTTGATCGCGGTCAGCGTGAGGTTGAGCGCCAGGTCGCCGTTGAAGAGGTGGCTGAGGATGCTGGACATCGTCCCGCCGGGGGTCGCGGCCATCAGCATCAACCCGACGGCCAGGTGGGGCTCGAGGTGGAAGCCCTCGGCGATGGCCAGGCACAGCGTGGGGAGCAGCAGCGACTGGCAGACGAGCGCGACAACCAGTGGTTTGCGAAGCGTGGCGGCCCGCTTGAAGTCGTCGACCGTGAGCGTCAGCCCGAGCGCGAGCATGATGATCACGACCACCAACGGCCAATATCGGTTGTCCATGACGCTCCGCGTTGTTTGGTTCGCTGAGTGGAAGGCGATGGCGCGACGATGCGCCGCGCCGTTAGCTTGCCTTATCAAGCAACGCAGGAGCGAATCGCGGCCGCGGGACCGACTAAAGTCGGCGGCGATGTCTTCCGGGATCCTTGACGAGCTGGACTGGCGTGGGCTGATCGCGCAGTCCACCGACCTCGACGCGTTGGCCGCCGAGGCGCGGCGCGGGCCGTTGACGGTGTACGCCGGCTTCGACCCAACCGCGGCCAGCCTGCACGCGGGGCACCTGGTGCCGCTGCTGGCCCTGCGGCGTTTCCAGCGCGCCGGCCACCGGCCGATCGTGCTCGCCGGCGGCGCCACCGGCATGATCGGTGACCCGCGCGACGTCGGGGAGCGCACCCTGAACGAGGCGGACGTCGTCGCCGACTGGACCGAGCGCATTCGCGGGCAGCTGGAGCGCTTCGTCGACTTCGACGAATCCCCGACGGGCGCGGTCGTCGTGAACAACCTGGACTGGACGGCCCCGCTGTCGGCCATCGAGTTCCTGCGTGACCTCGGCAAGCACTTCTCGGTCAACGTCATGCTGGATCGCGACACCGTCCGGCGGCGGCTGGAGGGCGAGGGCATCTCCTACACGGAGTTCAGCTACATGCTGTTGCAGGCCAATGACTACGTCGAACTGCACCGCCGGTACGACTGCGCGCTGCAGATCGGCGGCTCCGACCAGTGGGGCAACATCATCGCCGGCGTGCGGCTGGTCCGCCAGAAGCTGGGCGCGACGGTGCACGCGCTCACCGTCCCGCTGGTGACCGCGGCCGACGGCACCAAGTTCGGCAAGTCCACCGGTGGCGGCAGCCTGTGGCTGGACCCGGCGATGACCACCCCCTACGCCTGGTACCAGTACTTCTTCAACACCGCCGACGCCGACGTCATCCGGTATCTGCGCTGGTTCACCTTCCTGTCGGCCGACGAGCTGGCCGAACTGGAACAGGCCACCCAAGAGCGTCCACAGCAGCGCGCGGCCCAGCGCCGGCTGGCCCGGGAACTGACCGTGCTGGTGCACGGCGAGGCCGCCACCGAGGCGGTCGAGCACGCCAGCCGGGCGCTGTTCGGGCAGGGCGAACTGGACCGGCTGGACGAGGCGACGCTGTCGGCGGCATTGCGTGAGGCCTCGGTCGCCGAGCTCAAGCCCGGTGGCCCCGACGGGATCGTCGACCTGCTGGTGGCCAGCGGCCTGTCCGAGAGCAGGAAGGCGGCGCGGCGCACCATCGGCGAGGGCGGGGTGTCGGTCAACAACATCCGGATCGACAGCGAGGAGTGGGCGCCGCAGCCCTCGGACTTCCTGCACGGCCGGTGGCTGGTGCTGCGCCGCGGCAAACGCACCGTCGCCGGGATCGAAAAGGTCTAGAAACCGCACCCGCAAAACGCGTTGCTGCGCAAACCTTTACCGCACCGTGTTGCGGTTGTGACCCGTACAGGCCAGGGTGGTCACGATGACGGCTTCCCGGCGTGTGGAACGGTCCCTGCTGCGCGTGCTGTTCCTGACCGCCTGCGTGGCGGCCCTGGCCGCCCCGCTGGCCGCGCCCGTCAGCGCCGACATGCGGGGCAACGCGTTCCTGATGGCCCTGACCAACGCCGGCATCACCTACCCGCACCCGGCCGGCGCCCTGGCGCTGGGCCAGTCGGTCTGCCCGATGATCGTCACGCCGGGCCAGTCCTTCGACTCGGTCGCTGCCGAAATGTCCGAGCGCAGCGGCCTGGGCTACGAGTCGGCCGGCCTGTTCACCATCGTCGCCGTCGCCAACTACTGCCCGGCGGTGATAGCGCCGCTGCTGCAGAACCGGCTCACGGCGTACTAGCGCGCGGGGCCCCCGTATCCTCGGCTGCGTGGTCGACGACAGGCAGCGGGGTGAACGGCGCCCGCGCACATCGGGCGGCTGGTCGGGGCCCGGCCGCGCGCGGCCGGCTCAGCCGCAGCAGCCCGACGGCCACCGCACGCCGGAACCCGGGCCGCCGATACCGCCTGGCGTGGAGGCCCGGCAGCTGGCGCCCGAAATCCGGGGCGAACTCAGCACCTTGGACCGGGCCACGGCCGACGCGGTGGCGCGCCACCTGGTCGCCGCGGGTGAGTTGCTCGACGAGGACCCGGAGGCCGCGCTCGGCCACGCCCGCGCGGCGCGCGCCCGGTCCAGCAGGATCGCCGCGATTCGTGAGGCGGTCGGCATCGCCGCCTATCACTGCGGCGACTGGGCCCAGGCGCTGGCCGAATTGCGCGCCGCCCGCAGGATGGGCAGCAAGTCCAACCTGCTCGCCCTGATCGCGGATTGCGAACGCGGGCTTGGCCGCCCGGAGCGGGCGATCGAACTCGCCCGCGGACCGGAGGCGGCCCAGCTCCAGGGCGACGAGGCCGACGAGCTGCGCATCGTCGCGGCCGGCGCGCGTGCGGACCTCGGCCAGCTGGAGCAGGCGCTGACCCTCTTGTCCACGCCGCAATTGGATCCCGGTCGCCGCGGCTCGACGGCGGCGCGGTTGTTCTACGCCTACGCGGACACGCTGCTGGCGCTCGGTCGCAATGATGAAGCGCTGCAATGGTTCCTGCGCTCAGCCGCCGCCGATGTCGAAGGCGTCACCGACGCCGAAGACCGGGTCAGCGAGCTGGGCTGAGATGACCAGCGTTGCGCGCCAATACGATTGCCTGCTGCTCGACCTGGATGGGACGTTGTTTCGCGGCCGCCGGCCCACCGAGGGTGCCGTGCAGGCGCTGGCCGAGGTGCGCAGCCGCGCGTTCTTCGTCACCAACAACGCGTCTCGCAGCGCCGCCGAGGTCGCGGCGCACCTGACCGAACTCGGCTTCACCGCCACCGCCGACGACGTCGCCACCAGCGCGCAGAGCGCGGCCCGGTTGCTGGCCGACCGGCTGCCTGCGGGGTCACCGGTGCTGATCGTGGGCACCGACGCACTGGCCGACGAGGTCAAGGCGGCCGGGCTGCTACCGGTGCGCCGGTATGACGACGACCCGGTCGCCGTCGTCCAGGGCCTGTCGATGACCATCGGCTGGCCGGACCTCGCCGAGGCCGCGCTCGCCATCCGGTCTGGCGCGCTATGGGTGGCGGCCAACGTCGATCCGACGCTGCCCACTGAGCGCGGCCTGCTGCCCGGGAACGGATCCATGGTCGCCGCGCTGCGCGCGGCCACCGGCGCCGAACCCCAGGTCGCCGGAAAGCCGGCGCCCGGGTTGCTCACCGACGCGGCGGCCCGGGGCGACTTCCGCGCGCCCCTGGTGGTCGGCGACCGGCTGGACACCGACATCGAGGGCGCCAATGCGGCCAAGCTGCCCAGCCTGATGGTGCTCACCGGCGTCAGTACGGCCCGGGACGCCGTGTACGCCGATCCCGTGCACCGGCCCACCTACATCGGCCACGACTTGCGCGCCCTGCACTCCGACGGCGAGCAGCTCGCGGTCGGGCCCCAGCCGGGCTGGCGCATCGACGTCGGCGAGCGGGCGGTCATCGTCAGCAGTGACGGGCCCGACGACGGCGACGGGCTCTCGATCGTGCGGGCGGTCGCCAGCGCGGTCTGGGGTGCGCAGTCGGACGGGCGGCCGATCAGCATCGAGGCCGCCGACGACCGGGCCCGCGCCGCGTTGCAACGCTGGTCTTTGGTGCGCAGCGACTGACGGATGACTAGCGTAAGAGCGCAATGACTACCGATCCTGAACAGATTCGCGCCGAAATCGACGCCCTGCTGGCCCGGCTGCCCGAGCCCGGGGGCCCGGAAAGCCCCGAGGACCCGTCGCTCCCGGAGCTCGAAGAAATAGCCCGCCGCCTCTCCGAGGCGCACGACGTGCTGCTTGCCGCGCTGGAGTCGGCGGAGAAGGGCTGAGTGCGCGCATGTCTCGCCGCGCCCGCGTCGACGCCGAGCTGGTTCGGCGCGGACTCGCGCGATCGCGCCAGCAGGCCGCCGAGTTGATCGGCGCCGGACGGGTCAGCATCGACGGCCTGCCGGCCCGCAAGCCGGGCACGGCCGTCGCCGTCACCGCGGCCCTGACCGTCGCAGACGATGGCGAACGGGGCTGGGTGTCCCGCGGTGCGCACAAGCTGATCGGCGCCCTGGACGCCTTCGGAATTGCGGTGGCGGGCCGCCGCTGCCTGGACGCGGGCGCGTCGACGGGTGGGTTCACCGAGGTCCTATTGGATCGTGGGGCCGCCGAGGTGGTCGCGGTGGACGTCGGATACGGGCAGCTGGCGTGGTCGCTGCGCTGCGACCCGCGGGTCGTCGTCGTCGAGCGAACGAACGCCCGTGACCTGTCCCTCGAGGCGATCGGCGGGCCCGTCGACCTGATCGTGGCCGACCTGTCGTTCATTTCGCTGGCCACCGTGTTGCCCGCGCTGGCTGGATGTGCTTCCCCCACTGCGGATATCGTTCCCATGGTGAAGCCGCAGTTTGAGGTGGGCCGTGGCCTGGTGGGCGCCGGCGGAGTGGTGCACGACCCCGCCCTGCGTGCCGATGCCGTGCTGGCGGTGGCACGGCGGGCCGCGCAACTGGGCTGGCACCCCGTCGGGGTCACCGCGAGCCCGCTGCCCGGCCCGTCGGGCAATGTCGAATACTTCCTGTGGCTGCGCGGCCAGACGGGATTGGCGGATGACGCGTTCGTGGCAGCGGTGCAGCGAGCAGTGAGTGAGGGGCCGCAATGAACGAGCATCGCACCGTGCTACTGGTGGTCCACACCGGCCGCGAAGAAGCCACCGACACGGCGGCTCGTGTGCAGAAAGTGTTGGGCGACAACGATATCGGTCTTCGCGTTCTGTCCGCCGAGGCGGTCGACCGCGGGTCGCTGCAGGTGGCTCCCGACGACATCCGCGCGATGGGCGTCGAAATTCAGGTGGTCGACGCGGACCCGCAGGCCGCCGAAGGCTGCGAACTGGTGCTGGTGCTCGGTGGGGACGGCACGTTCCTGCGGGCGGCCGAACTGGCCCGCAACGCCGGGATCCCCGTGCTGGGCGTCAACCTGGGCCGCATCGGCTTTCTGGCCGAGGCCGAGGCGGAGGCCATCGACCAGGTGCTGGATCACGTTGTCGCCAAGGACTACCGGGTCGAGAACCGCCTGACGCTGGACGTGATCGTGCGCGCTGGCGGCCGCGAGATCGAGCACGGATGGGCGCTCAACGAAGTCAGCCTGGAGAAGGGCCCGCGACTGGGCGTATTGGGGGTGGTCGTCGAGATCGACGGACGGCCGGTGTCGGCGTTCGGGTGCGACGGGGTGCTGGTGTCGACGCCCACCGGGTCAACCGCCTACGCGTTCTCCGCGGGCGGCCCGGTGTTATGGCCGGACCTCGAGGCAATCCTGGTGGTGCCCAACAACGCTCACGCGCTGTTCGGCCGGCCGATGGTCACCAGCCCCGACGCCACGATCGCGATCGAGATCGAGGCGGACGGTCACGACGCCCTGGTGTTCTGCGACGGCCGCCGCGAAATGCTGATCCCGGCCGGCAGCCGGATTGAGGTAAGGCGTTGCGACACACCGGTGAAATGGGCGCGACTGGACAGCGCGCCGTTCACCGACCGGTTGGTGCGCAAGTTCCGCTTGCCGGTCACCGGGTGGCGTGGAAAGTAGATGCTGACTGAAATCCGGATCGAGTCGCTGGGCGCCATCAGCGCGGCGGTCGGGGAGTTCGACCGGGGCCTGACGGTGCTGACCGGCGAGACCGGCACCGGCAAGACCATGGTGGTGACCGGTTTGCACCTGCTCGGGGGCGCCCGCGCCGACGCGACCCGAGTGCGGTCGGGAGCCGACCGCGCGGTCGTCGAAGGCCGTTTCATCACAACGGATCTCGAGGACGCCGCGGTCGCGCAGCTGGACGAGATGCTGGACGCGTCCGGAGCGGAGCGCGACGAGGACGGCAGCGTGATCGCGCTGCGCTCGGTCAGCCGCGACGGGCCTTCGCGGGCCTATCTCGGCGGTCGCAGCGTGCCCGCCAAGTCGCTGGGCGACTTCACCGCCGAGCTGCTCACCCTGCACGGGCAGAACGATCAGCTGCGGCTGATGCGGCCCGAGGAGCAGCGCGGCGCGCTGGACCGGTTCGCGAAGGCCGGCCCCGTGCTCGAGCGTTACCGCAAACTGCGCGACGCCTGGCTGACCGCGCGGCACGACCTCGTCGACCGCCGGAACCGCATGCGCGAACTCACCCTCGAGTCGGATCGACTCGCTTTCGCGCTCAACGAGATTGACACCGTCGACCCGCAGCCGGGCGAGGACGATGCGCTGGTTGCCGACATCGTGCGGCTCTCCGAACTGGACACGCTGCGCGAGGCCGCGATCACCGCGCACGCGGCGCTCTTCGGGGCGCCCGACGACGCGGAAGCCTCCGGCCACAGCGCCGCCGACAGCCTGGGGCGGGCCCGCACCGCCCTGGAATCGACCGATGACGCGAAGCTGCGTGCGCTGGCCGGGCAGGTCGGCGAGGCGCTCACGGTGGTCGCCGACGCGGCCGGCGAACTCACCGGCTTCCTGGACGAGCTGCCGGTCGACGCCAGCGCGCTGGAAGCCAAGCTGGCCCGGCAGGCCGAACTGCGCACGCTGACGCGCAAGTACGCCGCGGACGTCGACGGGGTGCTCCGCTGGGCCGAGGAGTCACGCCAACGACTGGCCCAGCTCGACGTCTCGGAGGAAGGTCTGACGGCGCTGGCCGCCCGCGTCGACGAGCTCGCGCGTGAGTTAGCCCAAGCCGCAGTCGATCTCAGCGGCATCCGGCGCAAAGCGGCCAAGCGGCTCGCCAAGGAGATCACCGCCGAGCTGTCCGGGCTGGCGATGGCCGACGCGCAATTCACCATCGACGTCAGCAATGATGTGGCCGCCGACAAGGACGACCCGGCCGCGCTCGTGCTGCCGTCGGGTGAGCTGGCCCGGGCCGGCGCCGACGGCGTCGATCAGGTCGAGTTCGGTTTCGCGGCGCACCGCGGGATGGACCAGCTGCCGCTGGCCAAGAGCGCCTCCGGCGGCGAGCTGTCCCGGGTGATGCTGGCGCTGGAAGTGGTGCTGGCCGCTTCGGCCGCGGGCACCACCATGGTGTTCGACGAGGTCGACGCCGGCGTCGGCGGCCGGGCCGCGGTGCAGATCGGGCGGCGGTTGGCGCGGCTGGCGCGCACCCATCAGGTCATCGTGGTGACGCATCTGCCGCAGGTCGCGGCGTACGCCGACGTGCACCTGGTCGTGCACAGCGCCGGGCCCAAGGGGACCAGCGTGGTGCGGCGGGTCGCCGGCGACGAGCGGGTCGGCGAACTGGCGCGGATGATGGCCGGGCTGGGCGAGTCAGACAGCGGCCGTGCCCACGCCCGCGAACTTCTCGATGCGGCACAGAAGGATGAGATCGAACCGTCGGGAACACTTAATACAGATGTGACTAATGGGACTCTAGATAACTTCTGAGGCTGGTGTTACGGCGCGCCTCCACGCGTCCTCCTTGCATCACCGACAGAATCGCCCCCATGAAGATGTCAGGCCTGCTAACCCGTAACACCGCCCGGCCGGGCCTTGTCGGCACCGCTCGGGTGGACCGGAACATCGACCGATTGCTGCGCAGGGTCTGCCCCGGCGACATCGTGGTGCTCGACGTCCTCGATTTGGACCGCATCACGGCGGACGCCCTGGTGGAGGCCGATATCGCCGCGGTCGTCAACGCTTCGCCGTCGGTTTCGGGCCGCTATCCCAACATGGGACCTGAGGTGCTGGTCAACAACGGGGTCACCCTGATCGACGAGACCGGGCCGGACATCTTCAAGAAGGTGAAGGACGGCGCCAAGATCCGGCTGCACGAAGGCGGGGTCTACTCCGGCGACCGCAGGCTGGTCCGCGGCACCGAGCGCACCGACCACGACATCGCCGACCTGATGCGGGAGGCCAAGAGCGGCCTGTCCGCCCACCTGGAGGCGTTCGCGGGCAACACAATCGAGTTCATCAAGAGCGAAAGCCCGCTGTTGATCGACGGCATCGGCATTCCCGACATCGACGTCGACCTGCGCCGCCGGCACG
Source organism: Mycobacterium sp. 852002-53434_SCH5985345 (assembly GCF_001667155.1). NCBI lineage: Bacteria > Bacillati > Actinomycetota > Actinomycetes > Mycobacteriales > Mycobacteriaceae > Mycobacterium > Mycobacterium sp. 852002-53434_SCH5985345. Next base: position 45,591 of record NZ_LZIE01000014.1, on the reverse strand, counting down.
TGGTGATCGTCGCCGACGAGCCCAGCGCCGAGGAGGACCTGAAGTCCCTCAAGCCGTTCATCAAGGAGTACCAGCCGGTGCTCTTCGGGGTGGGCAGCGGCGCGGATGTGTTGCGCAAGGCGGGTTATCGCCCCCAGGTCATCGTCGGCGACCCCGACCAGATCAGTACCGACGCCCTCAAGTGCGGCGCCCAGGTCGTCCTGCCCGCCGACGCCGACGGCCACGCGCCCGGCCTGGAGCGCATCCAGGACCTCGGTGTCGGGGCGATGACCTTCCCGGCCGCGGGTTCGGCGATCGACCTGGCCCTGCTGCTGGCCGATCACCACGGCGCCGCGCTGCTCGTGACCGCCGGCCACACCGCCAACATCGAGACGTTCTTCGACCGGACCCGTGCGCACAGCAACCCCTCGACGTTCCTGACCAGGCTTCGGGTGGGGGAGAAGGTGGTGGACGCCAAGGCCGTGGCCACGCTGTACCGCAACCACATCTCGGCGGGCGCCATCGCACTGCTGGCGCTGACGATGCTGATCGCGGTCATCGTCGCGCTGTGGGTGTCCCGCACCGACGGCGTGGTGGTGCACTGGGTCACCGCCTACTGGAACCACTTCTCCCTCTGGGTTCAGCACTTGGTGAGCTAGGGGGAGAAGATGATCTCGCTACGTCAACACGCTTTATCGCTGGCCGCCGTGTTTCTGGCGTTGGCCGTGGGAGTCGTGCTCGGTTCCGGCTTCCTGTCCGACACCCTGCTGTCCAGCCTGCGTGACGAGAAGCGGGACCTGCACACCCAGATCAACGGGCTCAACGACCAGAAGAACGTGCTGAACGAAAAGCTCAGCGCGGCAAACAATTTCGACACCCAGCTGGTCGGCCGGATCGTGCACGACGCGCTCGGCGGCAAGTCGGTCGTGGTGTTCCGCACCCCGGACGCCAAAGACGACGACGTGGCCGCGGTGTCGAAGTTCATCGGCCAGGCCGGCGGCGCGGTGACCGGAACCGTGTCGTTGACGAGCGAGTTCGTCGAGGCCAATTCCGCGGAGAAGCTGCAGACCGTGGTGAACTCGTCGATCCTGCCCGCCGGTCAGCAGCTGAGCACCAAGCTCGTCGACCAGGGCTCGCAGGCCGGCGACCTGATGGGCATCGCGCTACTGATCAATGCCAACCCGGCGGTCCCGCCGGTCGACGAGCCCCAGCGCGACACCGTGCTGGCGGCGCTGCGCGACACGGGTTTCATCACCTATCAGCCGAGCGATCACCTGGGCGCCGCGAATGCCGCGCTGATCGTCACCGGCGGCGCGCTTCCCCAGGACGCCGGTAATCAGGGCGTCAGCGTCGCCCGGTTCGCCGCCGCGCTGGCGCCGCACGGCTCGGGCACGCTGCTGGCCGGGCGGGACGGCTCGGCGACCGGCGGCGCGGCCGTTGCCGTGACGCGCGCCGATGCGGGGATGAACTCGGCGGTCAGCACCGTCGACGACGTCGACGCAGCCCCCGGCCGCATCACCGCGGTGCTGGGCCTGCACGACCTGATGAACGGCGGCCACGCCGGTCAGTACGGCACCGGTCACGGCGCGACATCGATCACGGTGCCTCAGTAGCGGGCGTGTTCGCCGCGACACTTCGGTCGTGGATGTTAGGGTGGGTTTCCGTGGGTCGGCAGGCCCAACTAGTTATTCGCTAGAAAATTCGACGCCCTGCCCGTCTTCACGGAGGCCGCCTGTGCGAAAGCACCCGCAAACCGCCACAAAGCACCTCTTCGTCAGCGGGGGCGTCGCGTCCTCTCTGGGTAAAGGTCTTACCGCTAGCAGCCTCGGTCAGCTACTGACGGCCCGCGGGTTGTACGTGACGATGCAAAAGCTCGATCCGTACCTCAACGTGGACCCGGGCACCATGAACCCGTTTCAGCATGGCGAGGTGTTCGTCACCGAGGACGGCGCCGAGACCGACCTCGATGTCGGCCACTACGAGCGGTTTCTGGATCGCGACCTGTCCGGCTCGGCGAATGTCACGACGGGCCAAGTGTATTCGACGGTCATCGCCAAGGAGCGCCGCGGCGAATACCTCGGTGACACCGTGCAGGTGATCCCGCACATCACCGACGAGATCAAGAGCCGGATCATGGCGATGGCCCAGCCGGACGCCCAGGGCAACCGCCCGGACGTGGTCATCACCGAAATCGGCGGCACCGTCGGCGATATCGAATCGCAGCCGTTCCTGGAGGCGGCGCGCCAGGTCCGCCACGACCTGGGCCGGGAGAACGTGTTCTTCCTGCACGTCTCGCTGGTGCCGTACCTGGCTCCGTCGGGCGAACTCAAGACCAAGCCGACCCAGCACTCGGTGGCTGCGCTGCGCAGCATCGGTATCACCCCGGACGCGCTGATCCTGCGCTGCGACCGGGACGTGCCCGAAGCGCTGAAGAACAAGATCGCGCTGATGTGTGACGTCGACATCGACGGCGTCATCTCCACCCCGGACGCACCGTCGATCTATGACATCCCGAAGCGGCTGCATCGCGAGGAGCTCGACGCGTACGTGGTGCGCCGGCTCAACCTGCCGTTCCGCGACGTCGACTGGACCGAGTGGGACGACCTGCTGCGCAGGGTGCACGAGCCGCACGAGACCGTGCGAATCGCCTTGGTGGGCAAGTACGTTGAACTCTCCGACGCCTACCTGTCGGTCACCGAGGCGCTGCGCGCCGGCGGGTTCAAGCACCACGCCAAGGTGGAGATGCAATGGGTGGCCTCCGACAACTGCGATACCCCGGCGGGCGCCGCGGCGGCGCTGGGCGACGTGCACGGCGTGCTGATCCCGGGCGGCTTCGGCATCCGCGGGATCGAGGGCAAAATCGGCGCCATCCGCTACGCACGGTCGCGTGGACTCCCGGTGCTGGGCCTGTGCCTCGGCCTGCAATGCATCGTGATCGAGGCCGCGCGCACGGCGGGGCTAGACCAGGCCAACTCTGCCGAATTCGACCCCGAGACACCGGATCCCGTCATCTCCACGATGGCCGACCAGGTCGACGCCGTGGCCGGCCAGGCGGATCTGGGTGGCACGATGCGGCTGGGCGCCTATCCCGCCGTCCTGCAGCCGGATTCGATCGTCGCCCAGGCGTACGGCACCACGCAGGTGTCGGAGCGGCACCGGCACCGCTACGAGGTCAACAACTCCTACCGCGACAAGATCGCCGAGAGCGGCCTGCGGTTCTCGGGAACCTCGCCCGACGGGCATCTGGTGGAGTTCGTCGAATACCCGCCCGAGGTGCATCCGTTCATCGTCGGGACCCAGGCCCACCCGGAGCTCAAGAGCCGGCCCACCCGGCCGCACCCGTTGTTCGCCGCGTTCGTCGGGGCGGCCCTCGACTACCAGTCAGGCGAGCTGCTGCCGGTGGAGTTCCCCGAGCACGGCTCGAACGGCAACCAGCAGCGGGACGGCGTCAGCCAGTCGTTACCTGAGCCCGCGACCCGTGGCTGAACACGATTTCGAGACGGCGTCGTCGAAAACGCTGTACACGGGAAAGATTTTCGCGCTACGCAGTGACCAGGTCCGGATGCCGGGCGGTACCACCGCGATTCGTGAAGTCGTCGAGCACTACGGGGCCGTCGCCATCGTGGCGTTGAACGAGGACGACGACATCGCGATGGTCTACCAATACCGCCACGCGTTCGGCCGGCGATTGTGGGAGCTTCCGGCCGGGTTGCTGGATGTGGTGGGGGAGCCGCCGCAGCAGACGGCGGTCCGTGAACTCCAGGAGGAGGTCGGGCTGCGGGCCGGCACGTGGCAGGTGCTGGTCGACCTGAATTCCGCACCGGGCTTCAGCGACGAATCGGTGCGCGTGTATCTGGCCACCGAGCTGACCGAAGTGGCGCGGCCGGAAGCGCATCACGAGGAAGCCGACATGACGATGCGCTGGGTGCCCGTCGGCGAGGCGGTCCGCCAGGTGTTCAGCGGTGAGATCGTGAATTCCATTGCGATTGCCGGGATTTTGGCCGCCCACGTGGTAACCGAGGGTGTCGCCGAACCACGGCCGGTGGACAGCCCGTGGACCGACAAGCCCACGGCGTTCGTCGCGCGGAAGGCCACGCAATGACAACGGTGGCCCTGGACACCCAAGTCCAGGGTTACCTCGACCACCTCACGATCGAACGGGGCGTCGCGGCGAACACCCTCAGCTCCTACCGTCGCGACCTGCGCCGCTACACCAAGCATCTGTCGGATCGCGGAATTCACGACATCGCCAAGGTGGGCGAGGACGACGTGAGCGACTTCCTGGTGGCGTTGCGTCGCGGCGACCCCGACTCGGGCAGCCCGGCGCTGTCCGCGGTGTCGGCGGCGCGGGCCCTGATCGCGGTGCGCGGCCTACACCGGTTCGCCGCGGCGGAAGGCCTGGCCGAGCTGGACGTCGCGCGCGCGGTCCGCCCGCCCACCCCGGGCCGTCGGCTCCCCAAGAGCCTGACCATCGACCAGGTGCTGGCGCTGCTGGACGGTGCGGGCGGCGACAGCGCTTCCGACGGCCCGCTCACGCTGCGCAACCGGACGCTGCTGGAACTCCTGTATTCGACCGGCGCGCGCATCTCCGAGGCCGTCGGCCTCGACGTCGACGACATCGACACCCGGGCCAGGTCGGTGCTGCTGCGCGGCAAGGGCGGCAAGCAGCGGCTGGTGCCGATCGGGCGGCCCGCCGTGCACGCGCTGGACGCCTATCTGGTGCGCGGCCGGCCGGACCTGGCCCGTCGCGGCCGCGGCATACCGGCCATCTTCCTCAATGTGCGCGGCGGGCGGCTGTCGCGGCAAAGCGCCTGGCAGGTCCTGCAGGACGCCGCCGAGCGCGCCGGGATCAAGTCGGGCGTGTCCCCGCACATGCTGCGGCACTCGTTCGCGACCCACCTGCTCGAGGGCGGCGCCGACGTGCGCGTCGTGCAGGAGTTGCTGGGACACGCCTCGGTGACGACGACGCAGATCTACACGATGGTCACCGTGCACGCGCTGCGCGAGGTGTGGGCGGAAGCGCATCCGCGAGCGCGGTAATCGGGATGCCCGCCGATCGCATTCGTGTGCCCGTGAAGCCGGGCCGACCTAACCCAGGTACTCGGACTCCAGCACCAGGTCGGACACCAGCGACTGGTATTCCAGGTGCGCCTTGTGCTCGACGGTGTTCCATTGCTTGCCCTGCTGCTGGCGCATGTACTCGCGGTACTTCGGCGCGCCCGGCACCCGGACATTGTCGGCGACCACGATCGCACCCGGGCGCAGCCACCCCCGCGCCATGATGCTGTGCAGGTCGTCCAGGTAGGCGTCCTTGTCGTGGTCGAGGAAGGCGAAGTCGAGGGCGCTCGACGCGAACCCGTGCTCGCTGGCCAGCGCGTCCAGGGTGCGCCCGCCGTCACCGATGGTGCCGACGACACACGTCACCCGGTCGGCGACGCCGGCGTGGGCCCAGATGCGCCGGGCGTTGGCGGCGTTGGCCTCGGCGAGTTCGACGGAGTACACCGTCGCGTTCGGGGCGGCGCGGGCGATGCGCAGCGCGCCGTATCCGACGTAGGTGCCCAATTCCAGCGCCACCGCCGGGTCGGCGCGGCGCACCGCGGCGTCGAGGAGTTGGCCCTTCTCGTCGCCGACGTTGATCAGCATCGACTTCTCGTAGGCGAACTTGTCGATGGTGGCCAGCACGTCGTCGATGTCGCCGGCCTTGGCGTTGCGCAGGACGTAGTCCACCGCGGCGGCCTCGCGTCCGTCGCCGATCTGGCCCGTCGTGGTGATGTTGCGCGCGCCCGTCGCCATCCGCCAGACCGACCATCGCAGCAGAGGGATTCGTCGCTTGAGGTCCATGAAGCCACAGTAGTGCGGAAGGCCGCCGGGTAACGGGCGCCCAGATTGCCGTCAAGGTCGTCGCGGCACCGGAATCACAACCCGCACGATGATCTCGGCGCCACTCCCACCGCCGCGCGATATCGCCCGCGATATCAAGTTGGAAATCCGCCCACCACCGCCCCAGTGGTGCTGGTGTGACTGCTGTTAACGATTACCGTCGCCAGGCGCACTACCAGCGCAAATCCGGTGAGATTCGCTGGTGAAACGCCCTGCGGGTCGCCCGGCTGCGGCGCTCGAACCCGTTAGACTTTCGATCGATGTTCACCTCCCGAACACCCCCGCCATGACTGAGCAGCCGGACAGCGGCGTCGAGCTCGGTCTGACCGGGCGGCCGCCGCGGGCGATCCCGGAACCGCAGCCGCGCACCACGCACGGCCCGGCCAAAGTCGTCGCGATGTGCAACCAGAAGGGTGGCGTCGGGAAGACCACGTCGACGATCAATCTGGGCGCCGCGCTCGCCGAATACGGCCGGCGGGTGCTGCTGGTGGACATGGACCCGCAGGGTGCGCTGTCCGCCGGGCTCGGCGTGCCGCACTACGAGCTGGAGAAGACCATCCACAACGTCCTGGTCGAGCCGCGCGTGTCGCTCGACGACGTGCTGATGCAAACCCGGATCAGGTATTTGGACCTGGTGCCCAGCAACATCGACCTGTCCGCCGCCGAGATCCAGCTGGTCAACGAGGTGGGCCGCGAGCAGACGCTGGGCCGGGCGCTGCATCCGGTGCTGGACCGCTACGACTACGTCCTGATCGACTGCCAGCCGTCGCTGGGGTTGCTGACGGTGAACGGTCTGGCCTGCTCGGACGGCGTGGTGATCCCCACCGAATGCGAGTTCTTCTCACTGCGCGGCCTGGCGCTGCTGACGGACACCGTCGACAAGGTGCGCGACCGGCTCAACCCCAAGCTGGAAATCAGCGGGATCCTGCTGACCCGGTATGACCCGCGCACCGTCAACTCGCGTGAGGTGATGGCCCGGGTGGTGGAGCGGTTCGGCGACCTGGTGTTCGACACCGTCATCACCCGGACGGTCCGATTTCCGGAGACCAGCGTGGCTGGCGAGCCGATCACGACCTGGGCCCCGCGCTCGACGGGTGCCGTCGCCTACCGCGCCCTGGCCCGCGAGTTCATCGACCGATTCGGCGCGTGACGGCCAGCGCGAACGGTGAGGCGCCACCCAAGAACGGTTTTCAAGTCCGCCTGACCAACTTCGAGGGGCCGTTCGATCTGCTGCTGCAGCTGATCTTCGCCCACCGGCTCGACGTCACCGAGGTGGCGCTGCATCAGGTCACCGACGACTTCATCGCCTACACCCGCGCGATCGGCTCCCAGCTCGACCTGGAGGAGACGACCGCGTTCCTGGTGGTCGCCGCGACCCTGCTCGACCTCAAGGCCGCCCGGCTGCTGCCGGCCGGCCAGATCGACGACGAAGAGGACCTGGCGCTGCTGGAGGTGCGCGACCTGCTGTTCGCCCGGCTGCTGCAGTACCGCGCGTTCAAGCACGTCGCGGAGATGTTCGCCGAGCTGGAGGCCACGGCGCTGCGCAGCTACCCGCGCGCGGTGGCGCTGGAGGACCGGTTCACCGAGCTGCTGCCCGAGGTGATGCTGGGCGTCGACGCCGAACGGTTCGCCCAGATCGCCGCGATCGCGTTCAGCCCGCGCCCCGTTCCCACTGTGGCCGTCGGGCACCTGCACGAGGTGGCGGTCTCGGTGCCCGAGCAGGCCAAGAAGTTGCTGGCGATCCTGGAGTCTCGCGGCAGCGGCCACTGGGCGACGTTTTCCGAGCTGGTCGCCGACTGCGAGGCGCCGATGGAGGTCGTCGGGCGCTTCCTGGCGCTGCTCGAGTTGTATCGGAGCCGGACGGTAGCATTCGACCAGTCGGAGCCCCTTGGCGTGCTCCAGATTTCTTGGACCGGGGAACGTCCGGCCAGCGAAGCCTTGGTAGAAGTGCGGGACGAATAGATGACTGAGTACGAGCCCGACGTCGATCTCGACGCGGGTATCCCGGAGATCGCCGAGGCGGCGCCGATGGACGCCGAGGAACTCGGCTCCGTGCTGGAGGCGCTGCTCCTGGTGGTCGACACTCCGGTCAGCGCCGAGGCACTGGGTTCGGCCACGCAGCAACCCGTCTACCGGGTCGCCGCGCGGCTGCAACAGATGGCCGACGAACTCACCGAACGCGGCAGCGGCATCGATTTGCGCCAAACCGGCGAGGGCTGGCGGATGTACACCCGCTCCCGGTTCGCGCCATACGTGGAGAAGCTGCTGCTGGACGGCGCGCGGTCCAAGCTCACCCGGGCCGCGCTGGAAACCCTGGCCGTGGTGGCCTACCGCCAGCCGGTGACCCGGGCGCGCGTCAGCGCGGTCCGCGGAGTCAACGTGGACGCCGTCATGCGCACGCTGTTGGCGCGCGGCCTGATCACCGAGGCCGGGGTCGACGACGACACCGGCGCGGTGACGTTCGCGACCACCGACCTGTTCCTGGAGCGGTTGGGGTTGACGTCGCTCGCCGACCTTCCCGACATCGCCCCGCTGCTGCCCGACGTCGACACGATCGAAGACCTGAGCGAATCCCTGGACAGTGAGCCGCGTTTCATCAAGCTGTCGGGCGGTCAGGCGCCCGAGCAGGCGCTGACGTTCGACGTGGACCACGATTGATGGTCGAGACTGAGGGGATCCGCCTGCAAAAGGTGTTGTCCCAAGCCGGAATTGCGTCGCGCCGGGCCGCCGAGAAGTTGATCATCGACGGCCGTGTCGAGGTCGACGGGCAGGTGGTGACCGAATTGGGCACCCGGGTGGACCCCGACACCTCGGTGATCCGCGTTGACGGCGCGAGGGTGGTTCTCGACGAGTCGCTGGTGTACCTGGCGCTGAACAAGCCGCGGGGCATGCATTCCACCATGTCCGACGACCGCGGCCGGCCGTGCATCGGCGACCTGGTGGAGCGCAAGGTGCGCGGCAACAAGAACCTCTTTCACGTCGGGCGGTTGGACGCCGACACCGAGGGGCTGATCCTGCTGACCAACGACGGCGAGCTGGCGCACCGGCTGATGCATCCCTCCCACGAGGTGCCCAAGACGTACCTGGCCACGGTGACCGGGTCGGTGCCGCGGGGGCTGGGCAAAAGGCTGAAGGCGGGAATCGAACTGGACGACGGCCCCGTGCGCGTCGACGAATTCGCGGTGGTGGACGCCATTCCGGGCAAGACGCTGGTGCGCGTGGTGTTGCACGAGGGGCGGAATCGGATCGTGCGCCGGCTGCTGGCCGCGGTCGGCTTCCCGGTCGAAGCGCTGGTGCGCACCGACATCGGACCGGTGTCGCTGGGCAAGCAGCGGCCGGGCAGCTTCCGGGCGCTGAACCAGGGCGAGGTCGGCCAACTGTACAAGGCGGTCGGCCTGTGAATCCTGTGGTGGTGGCCATCGATGGGCCCGCCGGAACCGGAAAATCCTCGGTGTCAAGGGGATTGGCGCGCGCGCTGGCCGCCCGCTACCTGGACACCGGGGCGATGTACCGGATGGTGACCCTGGCGGTACTGCGCGCCGGCATCGACCCGGCGGATGCCGAAGCCGTCGGCCGCATCGGGTCGACGGCACAGCTGTCGGTGGACTACCACCCCGAGGGTGACCGATACTTCCTTGCGGGAGAGGATGTTTCGGTTGAGATCCGCGGCGACGAGGTTACCCGGGCGGTGTCGGCGGTGTCGTCCGTCCCCGCCGTGCGCGCCCGCCTCGTCGGGCTGCAGCGCGAAATGGCCGCGGGCTCGGGCAGCGTCGTCGTCGAGGGGCGAGACATCGGAACCGTCGTCCTGCCAGACGCCCCCGTGAAGATCTTTCTGACCGCGTCGGCCGAAACCCGCGCGCGGCGCCGCAACGATCAGAACGTCGCGGCCGGGCTGACCGGCGACTACGACGCGGTGCTGGCCGACGTCCGGCGGCGCGACCATCTGGATTCCACCCGGGCGGTGTCGCCGCTGCGCGCCGCGCCCGACGCGGTGGTGGTCGACACCAGCGAGATGACGGAAGCGCAGGTCATCGACCACCTGCTGGAGTTGGTCGAGCAGCGAAGCGGAGCGGTGCGGTGACTTCTGACGGTACCTGGGCCGACGAAAGCGATTGGGAATCAGTCGAATTCGGGCTCGAAGAGCTGGCCGAAGCCGGGCCCGCGCCCGTCGTGGCGGTGGTCGGACGGCCCAACGTCGGCAAGTCGACGTTGGTCAACCGGATCCTGGGCCGGCGCGAGGCGGTGGTGCAGGACATTCCCGGGGTGACCCGCGACCGGGTGTCCTACGACGCGCTCTGGACCGGCCGCCGTTTCGTCGTGCAGGACACCGGAGGGTGGGAGCCTGACGCCAAGGGCCTGCAGCAGTTGGTGGCCGAGCAGGCATCGGTGGCCATGCGCACCGCCGATGCGGTCATCCTGGTGGTCGACGCCACGGTCGGCGCGACCGCCGCCGACGAGGCCGCGGCCCGCATCCTGTTGCGCTCGGGCAAGCCAGTGTTCCTGGCCGCCAACAAGGTTGACAGTGAGAAGGGTGAAGCCGACGCGGCGGCGTTGTGGTCGCTGGGGCTCGGCGAGCCGCATGCCGTCAGCGCGATCCACGGTCGCGGCGTCGCCGACCTGCTCGACCAGGTGCTGGCGGCGCTGCCGGAGGTGTCCGAGGCGACGCCCGCACCGGGCGGGCCTCGACGCGTCGCGCTGGTCGGCAAGCCCAATGTGGGGAAGAGCTCGCTGCTGAACAAGCTGGCCGGGGACGAGCGTTCGGTGGTGCACGACGTCGCCGGGACGACCGTGGACCCGGTGGACTCGCTGATCGAATTGGGCGGCAAGGTATGGCGATTCGTCGACACCGCGGGTCTGCGACGCAAGGTCGGCCAGGCCAGCGGGCACGAGTTCTACGCCTCGGTGCGCACCCACTCGGCGATCGACTCCGCCGAGGTGGTGGTCGTGCTCATCGATGCCTCGCAGCCCCTCACCGAGCAGGATCAGCGCGTGCTGTCCATGGTCATCGAGGCCGGCCGGGCACTGGTGCTGGCCTTCAACAAGTGGGATCTGGTGGACGAGGACCGGCGCGAATTGCTGGAGCGCGAGATCGACCGCGAGCTGGTGCAGCTGCGCTGGGCGCAGCGCGTCAACATCTCCGCCAGGACGGGCCGCGCGGTGCAGAAGCTGGTGCCCGCGATGGAGACGGCGTTGGCGTCGTGGGATATGCGCATTCCGACGGGTCCGTTGAATGCGTGGCTCAAGGAGGTGGTGGCGGCGACGCCGCCTCCCGTGCGCGGAGGCAAGCAGCCGCGGATCCTGTTCGCGACACAGGCCACCGCCCGCCCGCCGACGTTCGTGCTGTTCGCGACGGGGTTCTTGGAGGCGGGTTACCGGCGCTTCCTGGAGCGGCGGCTGCGCGAGGCCTTCGGGTTCGAGGGTTCGCCGATCCGGATCAACGTGCGGGTGCGCGAAAAGCGGGGGACCAAGCGGCGCTGAGCGCGTCTCTCCCGGACCAATCGGCGATTCTCGTACTCGATAGCATCGGCGATATCACATTCGCGAATCACCTCGTGGTCGCCGACCCGGATCGTGCGCGCGGCAGTGGTTCTAGGGCCGCGAGCCCGGACCTCATTGCTGGGGTAGCGGGTTCTCTACGGTAGGCTTTCGACCTGCTGCCAGTGATCGAGGCGGCACCGGGCTGTGGCGCAGTTTGGTAGCGCACTTGACTGGGGGTCAAGTGGTCGCAGGTTCAAATCCTGTCAGCCCGACACAGGTCAGAGGCGGTTTCCGAGGTTCGGGAGCCGCCTTTTTTTATGCCGTACCGCCTTTGCATACCGCCTTCAAAGTCCGAGCGCATCGCCGAGTCCCTTCACCGCGGCCCGCGCGGCGTCATCGCTGGTGTGCCCGTACAGATCGCCTGTGATGTTGATCGACGCGTGGCCCAGCAGGTCGGCCGCGGACTTTTAGAACCCGGTGTGCCTAGCCATAAGACAGCAGATCAGGCGGCGGTGGACTGCATCCGACGTTTTTGCTTAAGCATGGCTTTTGCGACGAGCATCGACAACGCGGGCGAGAACCGCTCCAGGTACCAGAATGCCTTCCACCACGTCGGCAACACAATGATCGCGTCTCCCCGCAACACGGCACGAAGGGCGCGCTCGGCGAACCGTTCGGGTTTTGACGTCTCTAGAAAGCGTTCCATTGGTCCTGGTGCCATCCCCCGATATCTCTCCGTTAGCACCATCGGAGTCGAGACCATGCCAGGACAAAGCACCGATACCTGCACGCCGTGGCGCTCGGCCTCGATGCGCAACGACTTGGAGATCCCGACAACGGCGTGCTTAGTGGCGGCGTAGCTGACCGGCACTGCGCCGGCGGCGAGACCGGCGATCGAGGCTGTGTTCACGATGTGGCCGGAGTGCTGCCCGATCATGATCGGATAGACCGCCTGGATGCCGTGCACCACACCGCGCAGGTTCACATCGAACACGTCGTTCCAGTCATCGAGCGTGTACGAGTCGACCTCACGATCGACCAAAATGCCTGCGTTGTTAAACAGGTAGTCGATCCGCCCGGACTGCCCTACCGCCTCGGCGACGGCACGCTCAAACGATGGATAGCTGCGCACATCCAGCTCAATCGCGTGCGCCTTTGTGCCACCCCTGTTGAGGCGTTGCGCCAGATCCTGCGCGGGGTTGATCTGACGATCGGCGATCCAGACCTCGGCGCCCCCATCGACCAACTTGGTCGCCAACGCGGCGCCAATGCCGGACGCCCCGCCGGTAACGAACGCAACCTTTCCCGACACGCTCGATGCCCTTGACGAAGGATAATCGCTCGCCCTTGCAGGGTAATTGCAAGCCTGTCCCTCAGATAGTGGCACCGTCGGCGGCCTCTCGTCCGAAGTTCACGATTCAGCGCACCTGTCCGGCTCGATGTGCTCGTCCGATGATGCGTGCCGTTCGTGGACCGGCAACGACGTCATCCGTGGATAGAGGATCGCTGGACCGAGCCATCGCGCAACAAAGCGGCGTAGTGCGCTCCCGTCGCGTTGCCGCTGCCCGGGATCGGTCAGGAGGGAATGCACTGTGCGCAAGGTCATTTCGGCAAGCTCATTGAGCGCGGTGGCGTCGAAGCCGTGAAGCTTCCAATCGACATCGAGGCGATCGAAGGCCGACAAGCAGAAAATGATCGCTGTGTCGGAGGTGAGCGAAGTGGCAGCTTCGCCCCCAGGTGGCCGGGTAAGTAGCTTCTCCAACTGTGGATCGCCCGTGAGGTTTTCAACTGCGAACGAGATTATTTCGACGATCGCAGTGACCGGGTCGTTGAGGCCGCTGACGTGGTGTACAACTTGGTCGATGAAACCGTTGACCGCACGCATTGCGCTGGCAATGAGGAGCGCGTCGGCGTTGGGAAAGTACCGGTATACCGTCTGACGAGTGACTCCGAGCCTTCGGGCGACGTCGGCCAGCCGTATCGCCGACCCGTGTTCAGCGATCACGTCGTCCACCGCATCCAGAATGCGGGCGATTGCCTCCTCGTCCGAGGCGGGTGTGACACCCGCCCAGCCGCGACTACGCATCCGCTGCCACAAGCCTTTCGCTATCGAACTCGATCTCAAGTGTCGTGGGGCCGGTCATTCCGAGCAGGGATTTCCACGGCGCAGGAGCGATGCGGTGGGGTGCGGTGAGACGTCGGGTGAGGATTGTGAGTGCTTCCGCCAATTCCCGGCGGGCGAGGTTCGCCCCTAGGCAGTAGTGCGCGCCCCCACCGAAAGTCAGAATCGCGGGCACGTCCTTGCGCGCGATGTCGAACCGATCTGCATTCTGATAAATCGCTGGATCACGGTTGGCCGCAAAGGTGTTCACGACTACCGAGGTCCCCGCCGGGAACCTGTACCCACCAAATTCGGCATCCTCGGTAGCGGCTCGCACCGCGACACACACCGCCGGCGAGTGCCGCATGCTCTCCTCCACCGCCTGCATCGCAAGCTCTGGCTGGTCGCCCAGCTTCGCCCATTGATCCGGATGCTCGCACAGCACCTGCACCGAGGCGGCCAGTTGGTGTCGGGTGGTGTCCGTCCCCGCCATCAAGAAACCAGCCACCAACATGCGCAGTTCATCGAGATCGAGCCGGTCGCCCTCGCTTTCGGCGCGGATAAGCTCAGACAGCAAATCATCAGTCAGATGGCGCCGGCGTGCGGCGACCATGTCATCGACGTAGGCGTCCAGTTCGCTCCACGACCGCATGATCGCGGCTTCATCGAAGTTGGCGTCGGGCTGAATGCTGAAAGCCCTGAAGATTTCATCGGTCCACTGTGCGAAAAGATGCCAGTCTTCCCGAGGCGCACCGATCAGCGCACACATGATCGGGGTGGGATAGGGCCGAGCGATGTCGGTCACGACGTCGCAACGACCGACCTCTACCACTTGATCGATCAGTGCGTTCACCACCTCATGAATCGTGTCTTGTAAAGGTGACGTCGCGCGAGGAGTGAACGCTCTCGACACCAGTTTGCGTAAGCGAGTGTGTGGGGGACCATCAAGACCTAGAAGGCTGCTCATCAGCTTGTTGTACAGCGGGCCTGAGGTGACGCCCTGTGCTGCCAGCGTCAAGCCGGGCGGCAGCCTGAATCTGCTGTCGCGCAGCATATCCCGTGCCAGACCGTAGGAGAGTATTTCCGGTCCGAGAGGGCCAATGGCGATGGGCGCACACGATTGCGCAATTCGCACGTCTTCGAGGATGTCCTGCGGAGTGGCGGTGAAGTCGTAGCTGAACGTGGGCAGGCCAGCTTCGAAGACGTTGGGAGCGGCGCTACTTACGTTCATCGCGATATCTCACATTCCATTGATGCCCCGACGGGCCGAGGCACGGACAACTGCGTCCATAGTGTATGACCATAACTCTGAGCACGTCAACGCGTGACAGTATCCTCGCAGTTAAGCATACGTGCTGCCTGCCATGGTCATACGGATTGTCACCTGACGTCCGCGTCGCTGCAAGGGCAGTTGTTCATCGAGACCCTCGGTGCGCTCCGTCTCGCGACAGACTGCCCGACGCCCACTTTCGCATCAGTTTTAAAGCGGTCGCGGCGACGTCGAGCGCAGCCGCGATCCCGGCCGGGTCGGCGCAACGAGGGCCGCGGCCGGAGCGCGCCGTGGCGGCACGACGGCGCAGCGATTCAGTTGCCTCCGCCTCGGTGCGGGCATCGAAAGACCAGCGACCAATCGAGCGTCGTCCGACGCGAGTCGCGAACGAACCTCGGCGTGCAGGGCGCCCGTACCGCCATTTGTACCGCCATTCGGTCACTTTGACCGTGAATTTCCGTGCTTGTTCGTAGCTGTGCTTGGAAACGTTAATCCGTTGTGGCACAACGCTTAAGTAATACACCTACGGATACTGTCGTTAAGCCTGGGGGTCAAGTGGTCGCAGGTTCAAATCCTGTCAGTCCGACACAGGTCATAGGCCCTTTTGGTGTCGAGCCCCCAGGGCAGCACCGACGCTATTAAGCGCAGCCCCGTGGACTGACCGGGCTTACGACGGTGGGGGCGGCACTACCGGTTCGCAGGCATTGGGACCTGGGTTCCACCAGTTGCCTGGGCCGCAGTCCGGCGGTGGCGGGGGTGTGACGGGTTGGCAGGCGTTGGCTCCTGGGTTCCACCAGTTGCCTGGGCCGCAGTCCGGCGGTGGCGGGGGTGTGACGGGTTGGCAGGCGTTGGCTCCCGGGTTCCACCAGTTGCCAGGACCACAATCCGGGGGCTGAGCCGAGCTCATTCCCGGAGACACCGCTGCCATGTAGGTCATGGGCGCTAACGCCACCGCGACGGCGCCCGCCACGCGGCGAACACGAATTCTCATCGAAGGCCCTCCCATCAAAGAATGTGAGACCTCAAGCATTGACCTTGACCCGGAGTTTTAAACTGCCCGGCTCGCATCAGCGCCGCCCTCACCGAGAGCGGGCAAATCTCAGCAAACGACCGTCCGCCGGCGTTCGCTACCGCGGTGTGTCCATTCAGGAACTCTTCCTGAGCCGTGCTCGAACGGGGGATGGCCGCGTACTCGGGCCCCAATGTGACGAATCCCAACTGGTAAGAGTGACGTGCGTCATAGCCTGACCAGCGTTAATTAGTCCATCCTAACCATTCGTTCGGGTATCTAACGGCTGGGAGTGCGATGGCCAACTTTGACTTCGCTTATGACCTGACCCTCGATGAGGCGCGCCGACGCAGCGCAGTTCTCGAAGCGATTGGTGAGGACTGGGATCCTGTCGCCGTGCTCGCCGAGGAACAGCGGGCCTACGACATGCTGTACTCGGATCTGGAGGGCGAGCAGCAGCGGGTCTACGACGAGCTGGTCCGCGCCGGCGTCCTGCCCTCACGGACGGCCGATCGTGTTACCGATTGATCCGACGGCCGACCGTAGCCGCCGCGCATGGCTGCCTTGCCCGCGCTGCGACCACCGCGCCAAGTGTGGTGATTGCCGGGGCCGGCGAAACTGCGATACGCACTGGCAGTACCTGCTGAGCAACCGGGGAACGCTGGTGCACCTGCAGTGCTCGGATTGCGGTCATCTCTGGTCGACCGACACGCATAACCGCGCGCGCGGGCGCACCGCCTGACCCCACGGCGATCACACCCCGAACCAAGCGATGCGCTCGGGCCGAGGGGATGATGAGCCCATGGACGCTGAACTGCAACGCTGGCTGGCGGCCGGGGAGCACTTCGACTACCTCGGCTTCGACATCTTCTACCGCGTCGAGGGCAGCGGGCCGCCGCTGCTGCTGATCCACGGTTATCCATTCAATTCCTTTGACTGGGCGCGGATTTGGCCGGAGCTGTCGCAACGGTTCACCGTCATCGCACCGGACATGATCGGCATGGGGTTCTCCGAAAAGCCGGTGGCCTACGAGTACTCCGTGGGGGACCACGCCGACATGCACGAAGCATTGCTGGCCCACCTGAACATCCGCAACGTGCACATCCTGGCCCACGACATCGGCGATTCGGTGGGCCAGGAGATGTTGGCTCGCCATGAGTTCGGTCAGCAAGCCTATGGCGCGCTGCGCATCGACTCCATCACCTGGCTCAACGGCGGAATGTTCATCGAGGCATACAAGCCCAGAACGGCGCAGAAGCTGATGTCTGGCACCCCGTTGGGTGACGTATTCAGTCACGTGCAGGGCAGCCCGGTGTCCCGCCGGCTGCTGGAGCCCACGCTGCGCGAGATGTTCGGCCCGAACACCAAGCCGACCCGGCACATGATGGATGTGTTCAACCAGATCCTGGACTACAACGATGGCCGCCGGGTGCTGCACAAAGTCGGCCGTTTCATCAACGATCGCTACACGCACCGAAACCGGTGGGTGCGTGCCATGCGGCAGACCGCGGTTCCCATGCGATTGATCGATGGGCCGGTCGACCCCAACTCCGGTGCTCACATGGCGCGCCGCTACGCCGAGGTGATACCCGAACCGAATGTCGTGATGCTCGCCGACGACATCGGGCACTGGCCACAACTCGAGGCCCCCGATGCGGTGTTGACGCACTTCCTCGCCCACATCGACCGCATCGCCGCCGACTGAACGGCTCGTCGTCGGGAAAGCGGTGGGCTATCCGTGATGCGGCGGTCGCTCGTCGCGGAGCCGGCGCTCGTCCGACGCCGCGCGCATCTGCTCCTCGTCGCCGTACCTGTCCAAATCCTCCGGCGGGGTGCGAACCCGCGGGGGCTTCGGTTCGGCCGGTGGTCGCTTTGGGGGTTCGGTGGACACGAGGCGATTATCCGCGCACCGGTCTACGGCTGAAAGGCCGGAAGAATGGTGCCGGAATCGCGTATCTCCCAGATGCTGGCTTTGGTGATGCCGTCGAAGTTGATCTTGTTCAGCGTTGCTCGCGAATACGTGAGGTCGATGGCGACCTGAGTCGAGGTGTTGCCGTACGGGTCGGTCATCGGGAAGGTGCCTTGCACGTTCACCGCGGAAGCGTCGGGATACGTCGCTCTCGCGTATTTGAGGATGTCGATGGTGTCCGTCCGGGCACCGTCTTTGATCAGCTGCTCGGTGTAGTTGTCACGAATGGCGAATCGGGCGTTGACCACGTCGCCGTTCGGGCCTGGAGCAGTCGTGAAGGTGACCCCGTCCGGCTTCTTGGGTCCGGCCGGCGTCGACGGCGCCACCTCGGTCGGCGGTCCCGCGGTGGCCGAACTGCTCGGGGTCGATTGGGCGTCCTTCTTGGGGTCGAATACCCAGGTTTTGCCGACGACGATGAGGAGGACGAGGAAGCCCAGAGCCGCCAGGGCCAAGGCCGCCTTACCCGGAGTGTCTTTCTTCGGCGGTTCCGCGGCGAACGCCCACTCGCTAGTCCAGCTGGTGCCGTCGAAGTACCGTTGCAGCCCGTGGCCTACCCCTGCGGGATCGGGGTACCAGCCCGGCGCCGATTGGGGCGGGGGCGGCGCCTGTTCGAATGGCATCTATCCATTTTCGTCGTGAGTGAGGCTTCTCGGCTACCCGCCGCGTCGGCCACTCGAAACGGATCCCTTTGGTGAGCTCGCCCTTCAGTCCTCGCGGTCCGGCTCGGTCAGTTCCGGCGCGTTCTCACGCGTCGCCATTCCACCTTCGCCCCCGTGATCCGCGGGACCGGGGCGGCCACCCTTGGGCTCGTCGTCGTCCTTCTTCGAATGCTTGCCCATCGCAACCTCCTTCGTCGACCGAAGGACTACCCGCCGCGGCACGATCTGAAGACCCGAGGCCGGATATGAACTCGAGATGGCCCAGGCGTGACGGTTCGGCATGACGTCCGACGTTCGACGCGCCGGTGTGGCCGCTCCAGGCTATGAATCTAGGAGTGAGCAACCAGGTGAACCTGACCCAGCAGGAAAGCTCGTTGATCGGCGAGAGTGATCCCGAGGCTCTCATTCGCATGGACGAGAAGTCGCTGAAGGATTTGCAGAGCCGGCTCAGGCAAGCGCGCGACAAGAACTTCAGCTTGTTGCGGCGTCGGGGTGCGGCTCGGG
Organism: Mycobacterium sp. 852002-53434_SCH5985345; assembly: GCF_001667155.1. Classification (NCBI taxonomy): domain Bacteria; kingdom Bacillati; phylum Actinomycetota; class Actinomycetes; order Mycobacteriales; family Mycobacteriaceae; genus Mycobacterium; species Mycobacterium sp. 852002-53434_SCH5985345. The sequence goes on along the minus strand of NZ_LZIE01000014.1, from coordinate 26,742 downwards.
TTGAGGCCGAAGGCGCCCGCGGCTCCGCCCAGCCCGCCAGCGAAAAGCGCGGCGAGAAGGTGGAGATATTCGACCAGGCGCTGGCTCGGGTGGGCGAGCGCCTTAGCGCCATCGGTGGGCCCGAGTAGCAGCTGAGTGTCCGCCCGGGTCCTACCGGGTAGGAGTACGAATGTGATGAACACCCAGCAGTTGGCCGAGGAGCTCGCCCTCGCCGGGGCACAGAAGCTGCTCTCCGGCTCCATGGCCCGGCTTGCCTACAACGGGCACGATGGCTTCCCGCGAGTCGTCCCGGTCGGTTTTCACTGGACCGGCGAACGCATCGTCGTCTCCACCGCACCCACCGCCCCGAAAGCGCGAGCGCTATCGGCACGTCCGCAAGTGGCACTGACGATCGACACCGGCTCCGCACCGGAAGAGGCGCAGGCCCTCCTGGTACGCGGGCTAGCCACACTGCAAACCGTCGACGGCGTCACCGAGGAATATCTCGCGGCGGCGAAAAGCTCGATGGACGAACCGCAACTCGGCGACTTCGAACGCAACGTACGGTCGACGTACAAGCAGATGGTGCGCATCTCGATCGAGCCGCTCTGGGCGCGGTTCTATGACTTTGGCGCCGGGCGGTTACCCGCGTTCCTCGCAGAGCTCGTCGAGGATGGCTAGCCGGCAATACAATTCGACGACGCTGGTCAGCGCACGAAACTCGTGGTTTAGAAACCGCATGTGTTGGGCACACACGGCCATGACCGCACGTCACGTAGTCCACTTCCTTGCTCCCGCGGTCGTCGCGGCGGCGGGCGTCAGCGCTCCGGTCCTCGCTTCTGCAATTCCGTTCGCTTCCGCCGAGCCATGCCCGGACGTGCAAGTGCTGTTCGCCCGCGGCACGGATGACCCGCCGGGTCTTGGCCCGACCGGACAGGCGTTCATCGACACCCTGCGCCCGCGCGTCGGCGCAAAATCGCTAGACGTCTATCCCATCAACTACCCCGCCACCCACGACTGGACGAACGCTGGCGAGGAAGGGATCAGAGACGCGGGGGCGCGGGTCGTTTCGACGGCGCACGACTGCCCCAATACCAAGATGGTGCTCGGCGGCTATTCCCAAGGCGCTGCCGTGATGGGCTTCGTCACCTCGGCCGCCGTACCGGCTGGAATCGATCCGGCGGCCGTGCCCAAACCGCTGGACCCCGAAGTGGCCAACCACGTCTCGTCGGTCGTGCTCTTCGCACTGCCAAGCGAAAAGGCGATGAACTTTTTCGGCGAGCCGCCGGTCGTCATCGGTCCGCTCTATCAGGCCAAGACCATTCAGGTATGCGCCCAGGGAGACCCGATCTGCTCCGACGGGATGAACTTCGCCGCACACGACACGTACTCGACCAACGCGGCCATGATTGACCAGGGTGCGGCGTTTGCGGCCAGTCGTCTCGGGCCGGCGGGCGCCGCTCCTGGCGCACCGACGACCGCCGTCGGCTTCCCGGGCGTTCCCGGTTAATCGCGGCTCCGCCTCGTTTGAATACCAAGGCGCACAGGCTATTTCGCGTCTAGGGTGCACCGGACGGCGGCCTGGCGAGTTCACTTGGGCGCGAGCATAATCGGGTGGTGGACTCATACGGCGACCTCCGCGCCCGTTTTCGCCGGCTGCATCAACAGGGGTGTTTTCTCATCCCGAATCCGTGGGACGCCGGTTCGGCAATCGCGCTCGCAAAGCTCGGCTTCCCGGCACTGGCCACTACGAGCGCCGGACTATGCTTCGCGCGGGGTCTGCCAGACACGGTGACCGCGCTCTCCGTCGACGAGGCACTGAACAACATCGCCGAAATAGTGGCCGCGGTCGGCGTGCCCGTCAACGCCGATTTCCAGGCCGGTTATGCCCAAGATGCGGGCGAGCTCGCGCACAATGTGGCGCGCTGCGTGGCCACTGGCGTAGCCGGCCTCTCCGTCGAAGACGGCACCGGCATCGCCGGCTCGCCGCTCTTCGAGCTGGCCGAGGCGGCCGACCGCGTTCGCGCTGCGCGTTCGACGATCGACGACTCGGGGGCCGACGTCATGCTGACCGGCCGCGCGGAATGCTTCCTCTACGGCCACCCCGACCCCCTCGCCGAGGCCATCAGGCGGCTGCAGGCTTACGCCGAGGCGGGAGCCGAGGTGCTCTTCGCGCCGGGGATCCGGACCAAAGCGGACATCGCCAGTCTCGTCGACGCGGTGGCTCCGTATCCGGTCAACGTCCTGGTGTCTTCCGACACGGGGCTGACGGTGACGGACCTCGCGGAGCTGGGGGTGCGACGGATCAGCGTCGGCTCCGCTTTCAGTCGGGTCGCGTGGGGTGCGTTCCTGGCCGCCGCGCGGAAGCTGATTGAGGGCGGGTCCTTCGAGGGACTAACCGGAGCCGCGAGCTTCGACGAGCTCAATACGCTATTCGCCGAATAGTCTCCGGGCGGCGAGCTACCGCACTTTCCGGAGATCGGCGAGCGAGTTCTTCAGCCCACCATCCAGTCGAATCTGCACGGCCGCCACGGCGACCATCACCCCCGCGGTCACCAAGTGCACCACCGCGTCGGTGGTGTTGTTGGGGAAGGTGAAGACATAAGCCACTTGATGCGAGAAGAAAGCCCAAATGCCCGGCAGCGCACCGGCTACCGCGGCGAGCAGCAGATATAGCACGGCCCAGGACTTGCGCAGCGCCAACACCAAACCGGGAGCGAACAACGCGAGACCGGCGACGGCATGCCAGCCGTTGTAGTCCATCCCGAGTAGCTGGACGGTCGGCGCGGCGGGACCGGTCGCGAAGCTGGGATTGACGATGAGGCCGATCACCGCCTGAACGACATGAAAAACGCAAATGATCAGCAGCCCGATCTGGGCGAAACTCCACCTCACGCTGCACCCCCTTGTGCCGGCGGGATACCCGGATACTACGCGCGGTAGTAGATCCTGGTCAATCCTGCTCAGTGGGGGCCGCGGGCGCGCCGTCGGCCCCGGCCGGAAAACGCCGCCACCGTCCGCACCGTCGCCCAGCACCGACCTTCGTCACGGATGGTCCGGAATGATAAGGGGCGGAACGAGATTGAAAACACGCCGGAAAGGCTGTGGCCACTTCTTGCGCAGTGGCTACGCGGTGCTCTTCCGTTCGACCCACTGATTAAGCGCGTCCTCAACTGCGGTCACTACGTCCACACCCGCGCTGTTGGCGGTTTGCTCAAACCGCTCGACCAACTCGGTGCGGACTGAGACGTCCAACCTCGTGCGCGCTGGTTTTGGCTTCGGCGGCAGCTCTACCGGCACGTGTCGCGCCACGGATGTGTCGATGATTTCGCGAAGTGCCGGTATCTCGTCGAGCATTCTGGCGAGATCAGCGCGTTCGATACGCAAGACCTCGGCCGGCCCCATCGTCGTCACGGTCGCAGAACGCAGTTTCCCACGGTGGAGTGCGGATTCGCCGATCACCTCGCCCGGACCCAGGACGGCGACGCGGTCCCGCCCGATGTACACACCCACCTCCCCGCTTAGCAGGATGTAGCAGGAGTCCGAGGGCGTCTGTTCATGAATCAGGGGCAATGGGGCCGACGTCGCAGTGCGATGCGCTGCTCGGGCGAGGCTCAGCAGGTCAGCATCGGAGAAGTTGTCGAAGGTGGCGTACTGGCGTAACCGACGAGCGTCTTCCTCATATTGCTTCGCATCGGCCTTCATGGCGGGCTCCTGACGTGCGATGTGACGCTATATCGAGGAGCGTAACGCGGATTTGCCATACCGATGGCAGAAGACCGCGAAGTAATCCAAAACGGCCCGCCGACAGGACTGAATGCGGTAGTTGCGAACGTGAAAGCCGGAAGTCAGTTCCGCCCGGGAAGCCTCATCATCGCGCGCACGACGGGGACTAGCGACTTCTGCCACAGCGTTCCCGGAATGCCAAGCGGCGGATCGAGATTGAACACGCGCGCGGTCGCGATCGTCTGCGACTCGGTGTACTTCAGCAGGCCCTCGGCACCGTGTCGGCGGCCGACGCCGGACTGCCCCATCCCGCCCATCGGGGCACCCAAGCTGCCCCATGCGAACGCGTAACCCTCGTTCACATTCACCGTTCCCGACCGCAGCCGGGCGGCGATTTGCTCGCCCTCCGCGGAGGAGCCGGCCCACACGCTGGCGTTGAGCCCGTACTCGGTGGCGTTGGCCTTTTCGACGGCTTCATCCACGTCGGCGACGGGGTAGATCGACACGACCGGCCCGAACGTCTCGTTGGCCGCACACTCCATTTCCGGCGTGACGTCGGCGAGCACCGTGGGCTCGTAGAACAGCGGCCCGATGTCGGGCCGCGCGTTGCCGCCCGCAATCACTTTGGCGCCCTTGGCTTTCGCGTCGTCGACGTGGTCGGTCACGGTGTCAAGCTGACCCGCGGAGATCAGGCTCCCCATGTCGACCGAGAAGTCGTACGCGGTGCCCAATTTCATGTTGCGCACCGCGGCGCCGAACTTGCCGACGAAGTCGTCGGCGATGTCCTTCTCGACGTAAATCCGTTCGATGGAGATGCACAACTGGCCGGCGTTCGAGAAGCACGCGCGGGTGGCCGCCTTGGCGGCCTTGTCGAGGTTGGCGCCCCGGGTGACGATCATCGCGTTCTTGCCCCCGAGTTCGGCCGAGAAGCCGATCAGCCGACGGCCCGCGTGTTCGGCGAGCTGCCTGCCGGTGGCGGTCGAGCCGGTGAACATCAAGTAGTCACAGTTGTCGATGATGGCAGTGCCGACCACCGAGCCCGGCCCGGGCACGATCGCGTAGAGGGCTCGCGGCAGGCCGGCCTCGTACAAGAGCTCGGCACACGCCAGCGCGCAATATGGGGTCTGGCTGTCCGGCTTGAGCACCACCGCGTTGCCCGCCAGCAGCGCCGGCACCGAGTCGGACGCCGTCAGCGTCATGGGGTAGTTCCACGGCGAGATCACCCCGACCACGCCCTTGGGCTGGTAGACCACCGTGGTCTTGCCGATCGCCGGGAGCAGCGCCTGCACCTTGCGCGGTTTCAAAAGGTCGGCGGCGACGCGCACGTAGTAGTTCGCATTCGCCATCAGATCGACGATTTCCTCCTGTGCCGCCCAGCGGGCCTTTCCGGCCTCGGCTTGCAGGAGATCCATCAGGAACTCGCGGTTCTCGACGACCAGGTCGCGATACCGGCTGATGACATCGATGCGCTCGGAGACCGGGCGGTTCGCCCAGTCGGTCTGAGCCGCCCGCGCCTCAGCGAATGCCGCCTCGACGTCTTCGGCCGTGCCGATGGGGATCGTGGTCAGCGGCTTGCCGGTGAAGACCTCGTCGATGGTCCGCCTCTGGCGTGCGGCGGGGTCTTTGATCGCGGCGAGCTGACGCAGGCGGTCGAATACCTCGGCTGGCGGTGCGGGCATGTTGTTACCTCCCCTGTGAGCACAGCGTTCAGGCCACCAGCCTATCCGGATGAATTGCCGGGGCGTCGGCGTCGTCGAGGACGGCGGCAAGCTTGCGTTCGACCGTCGCCCGCTGCCGGAGGTCTACGCGCCATCGTGTTGCGGGAATCTTGTCGGTAGGTCTACGGTCAGCAGTCACGGCGTAGAGCCGAAAAGACAGGTGCTTAAGCAGATGGCTCAGCCTTCCGCCGGACCTCTGGGTTCCGGACAGGTCGCCGCACCGCCCAACTCCGGTGGTGAGGGCGGCGACGACGGTGGCTCGTTGCCGCCGTTCTGCTGTGCCAATTGAGAGCTCACCTTGCGGCAATCCCCGTGTTCCCCCAACAAGATCGGACGTGACCCAGAATGCTGCGGTTCGCAAACCTCTCCTGGCTGCGCGTCGTTGCGCGGCCGTCGCATGCCGCCGGGCGCGAATCGTGCCCCGCCTAGATGGCCATCACTGAAGTCTCCGAATACGCCCACCTGAGCGGCACGGACCTCGAGGAGCTCGCAGCCGCGCTGGAAGCGATACGCCGCGATATCGAGGCTTCGCGCGGCGCCAGGGATCGCGCATACATCAAGCGCGCCATTGCCTTTCACCGCGCCCTCGAGATCGCGGCGAGGCTGGCCATCGCCGGCAGTAAAGGCAAGTTTGGCTGGAGCGTCGGAACCGCCACCCTGGCCGCGGCCAAGTGCATCGAGAACATGGAACTCGGCCATAACATCAGCCACGGTCAATGGGATTGGATGAACGACCCCGAAATCCATTCCAGTACCTGGGAGTGGGACATGGCCGGTCTGATGTCGCAGTGGCAGTACTCCCACAACTACCGGCACCACGTTTTCGCGAACGTGGTGGGTGTCGACGACGACCTCGGATTCGGAGTCATGCGGGTCACTCGAGACGAGCCATGGCGGCCGCACGCGTTGGCGCAGCCGTTCCGCGCGGTGCTGTTGGCGCTCTTGTTCGAGTGGGGTGTCGCACTGCACGGCTTGTATTCAGTGCAGGATCGTGATGAGACGGACGCCCGAAGGTCGGCCCACAAGGCAGCACTCCTGCGCAAGGTTGCTCGCCAGGCCGGCAAGGATTACGTCCTCTTCCCCGCGTTGAGCCGCCGGCGGTGGGGGAGCACGCTCACCGCCAACGTGGTTGCCAACGGGCTGCGCAACGTGTGGGCATGCGTCGTCATCTTCTGCGGTCACTTCGCCGACGGTGCGGAGAAATTCACGCCGGCAGTTCTCGACGATGAGACCAAGCCCGAATGGTATCTGCGACAAATGTTGGGCACGGCCAACTTCCGGGCCGGGCGGGTGCTGGCGTTCATGACTGGAAATCTCTGCTATCAAATCGAACATCACCTCTATCCCGACCTGCCCAGCAACCGCTACCCGGAGATCGCCGAGCAGGTGCGCGCCCTGTGCGTCACCTACGACTTGCCGTACACGACCGGCTCGTTGCTGCGCCAGAACCTGCTCACCGCGCGCACCATCTGTAAGTTGGCGCTTCCGGACTGGTGCTTGTCCGCTACCGCCGATGACGCGCCGGAGACGGCGTCCGAGGACAGATTCCGGAAGGTCGCGAGACGAGCGCGCTTGTCGGGTACCGGGCACGATGTACGGCACCGGGGATTAGCGACGGCAATACTCGGTGCTAAGCGCGATCGAAGGAGATGGCGCTAGTAGGCGGTGAGCACCAAGGCGCCGCGCTCAGCGCTTCTTGTCGTGAAGTACCGAATCGGTGGACGCGGCACTGGCCGACTTCCCCCGCTTGTCGGCGCGCTTCTCCTTCAATGATTTTCCGGACTTCTTGGTCATGGATTGTCGAGGAGACTTGTCGGACATCACTGGCCCTTCGTATGGGGGCCTGATTGGGTCCCGGTTTGGCCGACTTTACCCCACGGCGGAGCTAGTCCGGGATGACTCAGCCGCTGGCCTCGCCGGTGCCATGGCGGCCGCGATGGCCTGGCCGGTGGTCGCGGGTGCGTATACGAGGCTGGCGCGTGGGAGCCTGGCGCAGCGCGGGGCGCGGGTATGGAACCGTCACATTCGCCCATAAGCAAGCGCCATGATCAGAAAAAGCGCTGCCAACAGAAGGAACATCATCACCAGCGGGTCGACTACCTCGAATAGCATGCCAGCACAACCGATTGCGATCCACAAGCACTAGGCATTGCGGGCTTCGTGGCCGGCATCAGTTCGTGCCGGCGAGGTGGATGCCGTATGGCACTGCGTCCAGCAGCGTGACGGTGAGTCCGTCACCGCTGGGCAGCACGTACCTGCGCTGCTCACCGGGACGCGCCCCCGTGATGGCCGCTCCCAGCGGGGAATTAACCGAATAGACCTCCACGTCGCCGTACTCGGCGCCGCGCGCGCCCAGCAGGAAGGTCTCGACGTCACCGGTGTCGTCGTAGCGGACGGTCAAGACCATGCCGGGTTCGGCGACCCCGTCGTCGGGCGGATCCTCGCCGACGACGGCGTTGACCAACAGGTCATGGATCCGTTGAATCCGCAGCCGCCATGCGCACTGGACAGCCGTCGCGCCCTCGTCAGCGTCTTCGCCAAACGCGTTGCTGCCACGCGACTCCCGCAGGGTGGCTAACTCCCGCTGGAGCCGCACGTAGGCCTGCGGCGTGAGCCACACGGGCTGCACGCTAGTCATGTTCGTTCCCCTTTCCCTCAATGGTGGTCAATGGCTGCCGGTCCGAGACTCCGTTCCCGAACGTATGACGACCGAAATCGTTGCGGGTTTGCGCATCTGGTGATGCAGCCCGATACGGAACGACCCTGAGCAGGGTCACGGGCCGCCCGGTGTCATGCGGAATCGCATAGATGCGCTGCTCGCCGGGGCGAGCGCCGGCGATACACCGGCCCAGCGGCGACGCCATCGAATACACCTTGATGTCGGCGCCTTCTGCGCCCCGCCGGCCGAGCAGCAGCGTTTCTGTTTCACCGTTGGCGTCGTATCGGATGGTCACCACCATGCCCGGGCCCGCGCTCCGCTCGCGTGCGGGATCGTCACGCACTACGGCCGTGGCGAGCAGGTCCTCGATCTCGCGGATGCGTTTTGCCCGTGCCGCGGGGCGCGCGCCGCGGTGCCCGCCGTAATCCATGGCGTCGTCCGGGACTTCGATGCTCCGCCGGGAGCGCAGCGCGGCGAGTTCGTCCTGCAGGCGGCGCCGGTGCTGCGGCGTTATAGAGACAGGTGCACATCTGGTCATCGCGTTGTTTCCTTTACTGAGTAGGGATGTCGTCAGGGACGGGCCGGCGTGTGGCAGCCGTCCCTGACGACGCGGAGCCCGTGAGGGGCAAGCGTGCGTCGGAATCACCATGCGGCGCCGCGACGTCCGGTTTGCCGCGCTATGGAGGAGATACGTTGTCCGCCAAAGCGATACGTCGCGTCCGTCGCTCACCGCACACCTCTGCTTCTGGATTCCGAACCGGTACCTCCATGGTGGCCTGCTTGGACTCCAAGGCGCTTGCATCAAATGAACAACCGCGGCATACGCCATTGTTCGGACCCGACAACGCGATTTGCCGGGAGAACCTGCGCCGAACAGCCCCAATCCCCGCAGGCGCTACTGCGGGGACTGGGTGTCCGATGGCTGGTCGCCTTCCTCAGCTCACCGTTGCCCGACCAATCGGTCGAAGTCGTGCTGCCAGCGGGTGTAACGGGCTTGGTCGAGGGCGTGCCGGGCGCCGGCGAACGAAGCGGCTACCGCGGCGCTTACGGCACCCCAGATCGCGACCGCGATCGTGACCGCCTCGGTGCGCGGCGACAGATTCGGCCGGGTCAGCGGCGAACCGTGAGCATCGACCCAGATCTCGACCTCGTCACCGACTTTGGCCGCGGGGGGTGCGGCAATGTCTCCAGTGCGCGCTGCCCCGGCGAAATCCCATTGGGCAGGCATCTGGACCGTCCGGCTGTCGAATTTCCTCGGGGCGTGGCTGTCCGCTACGACCGTCGCGGTCACCCGGCTGCGAGTTTGGACCTGCTCCGCGTAAATGCGGCTCCGCGAGTCATAGACCGCGGTGCCGACGGCGGCGGCGATCGGTACGGCGAACAGTGACACCGCGACGGCCAGCACCAGGAGCAGCGCCTCGACCCGGTCGCTTGCCCGTAGCAGCGGGTTGCGACCGAACAGCCGAGAGAACAGCCTTCGCGGCAACGGCACGGTGAACGTCTCCAGCACGGCGTGGTCGCCCGGCCCGCGCGGGCACGGCGGTCGATCGTCGTGACGCGGGGTAGTCATCGGATGTCCTATCGACGGATCGGGTAAAGGCCGTGGGTTGTTCACCTCGATGGTGGCGCGGGTGGACGCCGCACGGATTGCCGAGGTCCGACAATGGCGCCGCCGCTCATTGTCGGATTACGACAGGGTTCGCTCAATCGATATCGGTGGCCGCGAGTTCGATCATCATGGCCAGCCGCTTCCTGGCGTCATCCAATGGGAGATTGGTGATTTCGGCCATCTTGCGGAGCCGGTAACGCACCGTGTTTTCGTGTACTCCCAGTCGCTCACCGGCTTCGGCCGGGTCGCCGAGCGCCCCTAGCCACGCCCGCAGCGTGGCGAGGTAGTCGGTTCCGTGAGCGCGGTCGTGGCGGCCCAGCTCGGCCACGGGTCCACGAGTCGGAGACCGGCCGGCTCGCGCCGCGGTCCGCAACCGCTGCAGCAGGATGTCATCCCACGATTCGTCGTAGGCGGGGGGCGCGGATCCAGGCGATGCCTCGTGCAACGCCAGGCATTCGTCGGCCTCCTGACGCGCAGCGGCCAGATCGGTCACCGCGGCCGGCCCGCTGACGCCGGCCAACAAAGCCACCCCTTCGGGTAGGGCCGCTCCGAGACCGACGACCCAGTGGCGCGCCACCGAGGCCTGCTCTCCGGGCAGCACGGTGTAGATGGTGTTGCCTGCCAAGGCGCTGCGACCGGGACGCGACCAGCCGAAGCCGGCGGTGGCGCGCTCGAACGCCAACAGCAGGGCGGCGTCGCGTTTGGCCCCGACGGACGCCTGCAGGGCGATCACCCGCAAACCGCTCTGCGGCAGGCCGAGCTTGCTTGCCGCCGTGGCGGAGTCAGCGCTGCCTTCCAGTAACCGGATCACCAGTTCGGATTCGACCTGACGCTCGAGGTCGGCGCTGGCCTGGGACCGCAGTAGGTGCAGGGCCACCGTCTGCGCGCCCTCGGCCAAGGCGTCCCTCCGCGTTTCCTCCAGCGGATTGGAGCAGGCTACCCAGACCGACCCCATCAGTTCTCGGCCGGAGCGCACCGCCGCGACCATGCGCCCGGTCATGCCGGACTCCGCATCGCCCTCGACGAACAACGGCTCGTCCGAGTTCGTCAGATGGGCGAATACGCCACGGGCATCGAACAGGGCGCGCAGCCGGTCCGGAGTCTGTCGGCCCAGAATGATCTCGGCCTGAGCCGGGTCGGCGTGTTGCTGGAGCCGTGAATACGCGAGCACGCGCAACAGTGCATCGTGAATGACAACGGGGCTGCCGACGGCGTCCGCCAGGCTATCCGCCAGGGCGAACAGATCCGTCGGGCCTCGACCGGCGGCGGTTTCGCGGCCCTCCAACACCAGCCCGTAGATGACCGCGGCCACCTCGCTCCACGAGAGCGACTCGTCGACCAGCATCACCGCACCGACCCGGGTGTCCTCGTCCAACGTCATCGGCTCGGCATTGTCGCGCGTCAACACCACAACTGCATGTGCCGAGCTCGCCCAGCAGACCGCTTCATCGAGCGAGCCGGCGTCGATTGCCAGCAGTACGTCGCCCAGCACGGCCCGCTTGGTAGCCACCTCGTGGATGACCACGCTGCGCAGCTCGGTCGACCTGGGCACTGACGACCAACGCAGCCGGACCCCATAACCGCCCAGGACATTCACCAAGCGGTCCAAAGTGATCACAAGCGACTCCCCGGCTGCGAAGAAATCAGAGGATTTTCTTTGTATCTTCCCCTCACGGGCAACATGCGATTGTCGAATTCCCGGGGCCCCGAAACAGCCCGTTGATGCACGTCGATTGACGATGTTCTCTTCGCCGGTTATCCCGAACACGGCCTATTCGATGGTCATGTTCGACGTGCATTTCCGCTCAACGTTAACCCCATTGCGCGGGTGAGCGGGTTTCGTTACTCCCGAACCTGGCGATTGACGAGGCCCGTGACATACCGCGCATCGATCTCTTCGCCGCCGTCGCCGTAATAGACGCGATGGGGCCCGCTGGCGGTGTCATCGGCCGTGCGCGTCACCTTGATCCACCTGCCCGTCGTGGGATCTTGCAGCATGTCACCCTCGCGGATCTCCGACAGCGGCACTTTCTCTATCGCATGTTCAGAACTCATTGCTCTCCCGAATCGTCGTGGTTTTGACCTGTGGCCACCTCGTGGGATCGTCCCGGCGATCACGTTGACGATTCTCTTGCGGACGCCGATGGTCAATCGCGAATCTGATCGTGGCTCGTCAGGCGTCGCGATTAGTGGAAGGGTGGGCAAATGACATCCTCGCCGGGATCCGCGGGCGCTTCTGCGGCCGGCCGGCCTCCGTTCGGCTGAATGTGGCGATCCACGAGCAGCTCCTCGCCGCCGTCGATGGCCGGCGGGGGGTAGACGCGGCTGACCGCTTGTGCGAGGCCTGCGTAAATCTGTTCGACGTTGCCGCAGCGGCGATTTCGCTCGTTTTCGACGGCGCGAGCAGCGGAACCCTGGGCGCCAGCGACAAGGCGGCACGCGAGTACGACGAACTCCAGTTCGTACTCGGGGAGGGACCGTGCCTGGACGCTGTCAACCGGAGAATTCCGATTCTGGTCGTCGATCTCGCCGATCCCGCAGAGACTCGCTGGTCCGCGTATGGGCCCGCCATGCTGGCCAACGAGATCAGGGGCGTCCACGCGATACCCGTCGTCGTGGCCGGCGAATTCGTCGGCGCGCTCGACCTGTTCCGGACGGAACCGGGCCCGCTGCCTGACGAGGCCTTAGTCGGTGCGGTTGCCGCCGCGGAGCTCGCCGCCATCCCGCTGTTGGATTTGTTGGAAGGCGACTTGCAGGCCGCCGTTAGCGATCCCGACAGCAATGCGTGGGCCGAACTCAACGTGTTGAGCCGCGCGGAGGTCAGCCAGGCCACCGGCGTGCTGGTCGCCCAGCTGGAGCTTGAGCCTGCCGAGGCATTGGTCCGGCTGAGGGCCCACGCCTACGCGACCGGTCGCAGCGCTACCGACGTCGCCCGCGACATTCTCGACGGCCGCGTGAGGCTCGAGCCGGACTAGTGCGCGTTTGGCGGACTCAAAATTTTTGAAAGGAGGCACGTCGTGACTGATACCCCCCGGGAAACCCGCGTGCTGAACGCCGTCGTTTCGCTGGTCGATAGCCTGCTCGACGACTTCGACGTGGTCGAATTGCTGACGGGGCTCACGGAGCGTTGCGCCGAGCTGCTCGACATCGAGGCCGCCGGGTTCCTGCTCGCCGATCCGCTCCGTCAGCTTCGCTTGTTGGCCGCCACCTCGCGACAGGCCCGCGAGATAGAACTCTTCGAGCTGCAAGCCGACCAAGGTCCGTGCGTGGACTGCTACGCCACCGGCGAACCGGTCTCCATCGCCGACATTCAACTGGCGACGGAGCGGTGGCCACGATTTGTTCCGGCCGCACTCGATGCGGGCTTCGCCTCGGTGCACGCGGTCCCGATGCGGGCAGCCGGACTCGTGTTGGGCGCGCTCGGTCTATTCGGCACCCGCAGCGGCGAGCTCAACGGCGCCGATCTGCTCGTTGGCCAAACGCTGACCCACATCGCGTGCGTCGCGATTCTGCAGGAGCATCCACCGACCCCGGCCACCGTGGTGCCGCGGCTGCGATCCGCGCTGACCAGCCGCGTCATCATCGAGCAAGCCAAGGGGTTCCTGCACGAAACGCTGGATGTGCCGGTCGAGGAGGCGTTCCACCTGTTGCGCACCTATGCGCGGGCCGAACGCCAACGCCTGACCGACGTTGCGAGCCGATTGATGACCGATCGGGATTCCCGCCCTATCCTGCTGGCCGCCCTGGCCGAACTAGCCGCCGGGCCAGCGCATTAAGCGGTTCAGTGGTGCCGCGACCGGGCTCGCCGCACGGCCTCGTCGACCAACCGCTCGGCGACTGCGTGCAGCTTGATGTTCTCAACCTGGCTGATGCGGGAGAGGCGTTGGAAGGCCTCCTCGGCGTTGGCGCCCGACCGGCTACGGATGATGCCGATCGCCTGATCGATCACTGCGCGGCTGTTCAGCGCGCGCTGCAGTCGCGTTGACCGTTCCTGTGCGCTGGCCAACAACTGCGCGTTGTAAACCGAGACCGCCGCGGGCTTGGCGAACTGGGCTCCCAACCGGACGGCGTGCTCGGCAAAGGCGTCCCGGCGGGTCGCATAGGCGTTGATCGAGCCGATCAGCTCATCGCCGACGACGAGCGGCAGCGCCAGCGCGGAGTGGATGCGCATCCGGGCCACGCGTCCACCGAAATGCGGCCAACGACTGTCGCTGCCCAGCGAGCCGCTGACCGTGGGTCGCCGGGACTGCATGCAGGTGATGCACGGCCCCTCGTTCAGCTCTTCGTACTGAATGGTGTCGATCTCCTGGACCAGTAACTGGGTCGCTGCCCAGGTCTGGGCGCTGGGAATGCCGAGACGTTGATCGATCAATGCGACGCCCGCACCGTCGACGCCGGGGATCGCTTGCGCGGCGAACTCCGCGACGTCTCGCAGCAGGTCCATCACCCCCTGCGCGCCGGCCACGAGTGCGGCCACTCGGTTGAGCCCGGCATGCAAATCGGCCTCGTCAGCCTCGCGTTCGGTGGGGGAGAGGTCGGGCTTTGGTGGCGTTTTGCGACCGGGTTGGGCATCGAACTCGGTCACGTGCCCTCCTCCCGTGCCGCGGATGAACGACAAATCTACTCTTCGCCGCGCCCGGAGGACTTCAGCCGACGAGCGCCAACGCGTGGGCGCGCCGGAGCTTGCCCGATGGCGTCTTGGGGATCGTTCCCGGTTCGAGCACGACCACGTTGCGGGGTCGGACATCGACCTCCGCGACCACTTCGTGTGCCACCTGCTGCTCGATGCGGCGCACCTCGGCCGGGGTCTGCCAATTCTCGCATTCCACGGCCACGGCGAACGTCTCGCGCGAATGACCTGCCTCCAGTCGTACCGCCACGGCGCCTCCTGGCCGGACCCCGCAAACTCGCGTGGCGGCGCGTTCGATGTCGGCCGGGTAAATGTTTCGCCCGGCCATGATGATGACGTCCTTGACACGGCCGCAGACTACAAGGCGGCCCGTCTCGGTGAAGTAGCCCAGATCGCCGGTGTCGTACCAGCCTTGTTCGTCTTGTGCCGCGACGAATCCGGCGATCGTTTCGTAACCGAGCGTCACCGGCTCACCACGCACCTCTATGACGCCGACAGCCCGGGCGGGCAGGATGGCGCCGTCTTCGTCGACGATGCGCGCCTCGAGCCCCTCGAGCAGACGTCCAAGCGTGGCCAGTCGCCGGGTTTTGCCCTTGGTGGCAGGGACCGCTCGGTGCAGCACGGCGAGCAGGTCGGCGTCGACCTCGTCGATCAATAGGCCTGCGCCGCAATCGGAGAACGACACGGCCACGGTGGTTTCGGCCATGCCGTATGCGGGCAGGATCGCGTCCGGACGTAAGCCGAACGGCTTGCCAGCTTCACAGAGCTCCTCGACGTCGGCGGGCTCGACCTGTTCGGCACCCGAGAGGGCCCATCTCAGGGTCGACAGATCGAACTGGCCGGGCCGGGCCAGCTTGCGAAGGCGTTTGGCGAACAGCGTGTAAGCGAAGTTCGGCGCCGCGGTCATCGTGCCCCTGTACTTGTCGATGAGCCTGGCCCACAACAACGTGTCGCGAAGGAAGTCCATCGGCGTGACCTTGACCAGTTCTGCGCCGAAATACATTGGCACGGTTAAGAACCCGGTCATGCCCATGTCGTGGAACAGAGGCAGCCAGCTCACGATCACGTCGGTATCGATGTCGACGTTTGCGCCGAGGAACATCGCCTCGGCGTTGGAAACGACATTGCGGTGTGAGATCCGTACCGCCTTGGGCGACCCGGTGGAGCCCGAGGTCAACTGCAGCAGCGCAACGTCGTCTTCGGCGGTCTCGACCGGACCGATTGGTCGGCTGTCGAGCAGCCCCTCGATCTGGAGTACTCGCATTCCCAGCTGGGACAGCAGTGGGGCCGCGGCCATGAATGGGTCGGAGATGACGACCGTTGTGGCACCGATCATTTTGATGACGGCGATGGTCTCATCGGCCCAACGGCGAAGGTCGGTCCGGGGAGTGGGTTGGTGAAGCATGGTGAGGCTGGCGCCGCGCATCCAGACGCCCTGCCCGGTGGGTGCGATCTCGGCAGGGGCACCGGCCAGGACCGGGACGGCATCACCGGGGCCGACGCCGGCGGCGGCCAAGCCACCCGCGATCCGGCGGGCACGCCCGTGCACCTCGCCCCAGGTATGCCGGACCGGGCAGTTCGGCTCGCCGGTGACCAGACCTTTCGAGCTGGATTGGGCGGTGTCATACATGGTCTCGGTGAATCTACTCAAGGCCATTCCTTTGGCTTCGGTGCCGCGTCGACCTTCCACTTCGAGGTGAAGCGTTCGGCAGCGCGCACGCGTGATGACTCCAGCGTCGAAGTATTGAGCCGGCCGCAATCACTTGAGCGCCGGCACACGGATGGATGCCGCGGAAGCCCGTCCCTTTCAAGGCTCCTCCCCAAGGGCCGTCGTTGCGGTCGAAGCGAGTCAAAGGATTCAGGCCAACTAAAGGTATAAGCATACGGGGAAATGGGTGAGGCATGCGGCATCACTACCAGGTGCGGCGTGTTGTCTGCGAGGCGCAGAGAAATGGGCCTCCGCCATTATCGATCCGGACGCACAAACTCCGTTTACCGTCGGATCAGCCGGGCAATGCAGACCCGTTGCAGCGGGGACCTCTAAGAGATCGCCGCCGGACGGTTCCGAGCGGCTGGGGAGTCAACCGTGATAACCACCATAGCGCAGGTTGCGCAGTGCGAGGGTCATTATGTGACCCACCATGCCGAACGGCCGTATTGTTTGTGCCTTCGCCGCCATTCCGCGGGTGGCTGGTGAAGCCGGGCGGCGACTTGTCATCGCGCCGGTTCCTCGAAAAAGTCGGTGCCGGAATAGCATTGGCGCGTAAGTTGCCGCATCCGTCCCGCATTCATCGGTTGTGCGCAAGAGGAGACCTCGCCGAGCACACGTTGCGCCTCCTCGGAATTCGAAGGCGCCAACACGAACAACACCGCGTCGCGCGAATGCGTACCCATGAGGTAGATGGTGTCGCTGAAAACCAGCCGATATGCATGCAACGAGACCATTTCGCTATGGCGAATAAGCCGCGCCGGCGCGGGCAACCATGCGCTCGAGTCGTAAATGACTCGGTGCACCGCGCCGATCCATAAACCGAAAACCGCAAGCAGGTCGGGTAGCTCTAGCCTCAGGTCGAGGCTCTTTGGCCACCACGCCCCGTCCACCGCAGCGGGGGTGGCGTCACGTTCGCAGAGAACCAATCGGGTGGCGCTGGAAGGGCTGGAAGTAACAAGCGCCACCGCGACGCTCCCGTCGTCTAGCGTGCTATCGCAGACGGCTACCGAAGAGGGCGGTACTCGACAAACCCACGATAGTGGAAGCATAACCCCACGGGCAGCGAGACGGCCGATGAATCGCGGTGCACGTTGCTCATCGTGGCTTTTCAATCGGCAAGTGACAGTTTGTGGTTGACCGCGGACCGCGCGGGCGGGCCGAGCGCAGCCGTCCAGCCGGCGACACCGGAGCAGATAGTGGCGTAACGTCGGTAACGAGCTGTTTCGTTGTCGGCGGTAGTCTCGGAAGTGATTACCTTTGGAAGTAATTACCCATCGAGATCACGGGCAATGCAATTCCTCCGTCGGCCCCGTTTCGCGGGTTGATCGTTTCAAGCTGCGAAGGATTGCCCGTGAAGCCCACAACGCCGTTTACCAATCATATTGGGGCCCAGCTGGATCGAACAATAGGCCGCAGCAGTGAGGCCGTGGAGAAATCGCGCGACGGGACGACGCTCTCGGTTGAAGACCCGACTCCCCGCACGATCAATTCGGGTGGGGAACGGCGGTCCGCGAGCCCGGTACGCCTCACCCTGGCCGGCCGACTCGGGAACAAGATCGATGGAGCATGGTGGCCCCGTACCGGCCTGATCTCGCGAGAGCTGACCGAATTGGTGTCTATCTTGGACGTGCCATTAGGGCAGGTCCTCGACATCAATGTCAATTGGTCATCTTTGCAACGCCAGCACGACCTGAATTGGGATTGGGGACTGGGCGCACGCCCGCACGTCATGACCGTCGATGGCCGTGATGCGCGGGCGAAGCTGCTGATCGTCCCGCACCGGACCGGTACCGCCCTCGCGGTAATGGTCTTGCGCCGCGCCGCCGGCCTGCCAGTGTATGCGGCACACCGCGATTCGCACGCTTTCCACACAGCCGACTGCATTGTCCGCACGGCCCGCGGCGAGCAGATGTTCGAAGTGCGCCGCTCGCGGCGCGCTGGCGTGGCGCCGTTACCTCAGGGCCCGCAGGATTGACACCGTCCGGGCCCGGCATGAAGCCGTCCTGCGGCCGGATTCACTGATTGCCAAGGATCTTTAAGTGACGACCCTATTCGCGGGTTTCCGTTTTCTCGCTGCCGATCATGAGGCCCTCGACGGTCGAAGCATCGCTTGGGTGGGCCGCGGTCATCATGATGGCATGCGCCCGGTCTGGGTCGGCATCCGGTGAAACGACCAACAAGACGGTTTTGGGACCGTTGAGGCCGAGGACTCCGACGGTATTGACCGGCTGACGGCGATATCCGTCGAGTCGCACCGTTCGCCCTCCGGTGAGGAATTTCGCGGGTGGCCTTGTCCATTCGTTCACGTTGTAGACCACGCGGCCAATCGGTCCGAGTCGAACGGACAGCACCGACAGCAGGTCTGGCAGCTCTGCGGCGAGGTCGTCACTGTGTGGCCACCACGCACCATCGACGTACCCGCTCGCCGGCGCCTTTGGCTTGAGCCGCAAGCGCGGGGTGTGCTCCGGTGGTACGTGTCGGCGCTGCGCATCGAGATGGTCGATTTTCGGCGTCATTGCGACGCTCCCGCCTTGACCGCGAAACGGCCAAATCATTCGAATCGGCGACGAGATGACTTTGACTAGTCAGGTACGAAGTATCGCCGACAATTCGTACCCTACTCGGGCGGTCGACAACGGGCCACACCAAGACGGTTGTGTGGTCCGCCGTTCGGGGCCGTTCTCAGCGGATCGAAACAAGTTGGTCGATGGAATCCACGGGCAACTCGCCATCGACGACCGCGGTCACCAGCATCTGGTTGAGCGTGATCGCGCCTTTGTGATTGTCGAGGAACGCGGTGTCGGCGGCGTCACGACCGGTAGCGATGCGAACCAGGGTTTGCCGCGGCGCAAGCAGCGTCGCGTCGACAACCCGCCACTGCCCCTCCACGAAGGCCTCCGCCACCGCATGAAAGTCCATTGGGTACACGCCCGGCGCATAGACGGACACCAAGCGGGCCGGTACGTAAACCGCCCGTAGCAGTGCCACCACCAGATGCGCGTAGTCGCGGCACACACCTTCACCGGCGAGCAGTGTGTCCACCGCCCCGTCGATCGGATCGCTGGAGCCGGGAACATAATTCAGTCTGGTGCCGACCCATGAGCTCACGTGCTCCAGCAGCGTGGCCGAATCGCGGTCGTTACCGAATTCCGTTGCGGCGAAACCATAGAATTTATCGGACTCGGCGTAGCGGCTGGGCCGCAGATACATCGACAGGTCATATTCGGTCACCGGAGCCGGGTCGGTTCGACCCACGACGGTGGCGGAGTAGTCGACTTTGAGGGTGCCGACCGGTGCGTCGAACTTGTGGATGCGGTTGCCATGCACTCCGCCGACTTCCAGAGGCTGGATGGGCTGTCCGTTCAAGACGAAACTCAGCGACTCGGAGACCTCCAGGCGCGGATGCTGAGCGACAGCAATCTGAAATTCGAGTGTCGTGGACGCGGTGATTTCAACGTCCATCTCGGCGCTCACCACTCGTCTCATGGCGCGATGATGCGCCAATATCTTCCGATTCGCCAGCGAGGTCGCGTGTGCTGGCGCGGCGGCCGAGGTCCAAGTCTTCTGTCTTTGCCGCAGATGGCATACCCTGAAAGTCAGTGGCGAATCGGGCAGGTTGCGTTCTGGGTTTGCTGCTAGACGGCCGTTGGTGCGCAACTGTGGTGTTAAGCAGTCAGCACCAGGCCGGCCGCCGTCGAAATTTCGCTGTGTGAACAAACGCAGCACCACTCTCCGAATTGTCGGTATTCAGCGGCTACCACCGGTCTTGGCGCCCCGGCAGCGGAAACTCAGCGTTCCCGGGATGTGGCTCGACCCGTGGTCCGGCCCGTGCTGTGCGTCGCCAGGCCTTGTGGTGGACTGACCGCGCCGGGCGGCGCCTTGGTTGCTGGCTCTCGTTGTTGTCGAGCAGTTCGGAGTAGGGTTGGAAGCGAATCATCGGTTTTCCGTTTGTGATCGTTCTGGTTCAGGTGGGCGTCGATTCGAATCATTGGCCGTCTCGCGGTCAAGACGGGAGCGTCGCAATGACGCCGAAAATCGACCATCTCGATGCGCAGCGCCGACACGTACCACCGGAGCACACCCCGCGCTTGCGGCTCAAGCCAAAGGCGCCGGCGAGCGGGTACGTCGATGGTGCGTGGTGGCCGCACAGCGACGACTTCACGGAGGAGTTGCCAGGTCTGATCGCGGCTCTGTCGATTCGCCTGGGCGCGGTCAGTTGTGTGCTGTTCAACCAGAATGACTGGAGAGTGGCGGGCGCCGAGCTCGGGTGCGGTGGTCGCGTGATCCACCTTGACGCGCACCGCGGTCAGCCACACAACACGGTCGAAGTCATTGGCGTGCAAGGAAATACGATTGTATTGCTGGTTGTTCCGTTCTGTGCTCAACCAGACCGCGCGCACGCAATTGTGGTGGCGGCCGCAGCGCCGGGCAACTCGTCAAACGTCGACACCCTGCTCATGGTCAGCGGCAAGGAACGGGAAAGCCGCATAACGAGGGACACCGCGCGGGAGCGCTGGGAGTCACAGTGCGGGTCCGAACTGACTGAAGCCGGGGCGGACCCCCAACCTCCAGCGTCGTCGTACACGCCGTTGAACTCGAGATCCAGCTCCGCGAACTGAAAGAGTAACTTGGCGAGCCTCGTAACACTCTGTCGTCCAAGGTGATTGGGCACTGCTCGAAAGGAATAGTGGCGAAGGGAATGGTGCACCGATGGTGACGCGATTGGCGGGGACCGACGCGCTGTCACTGCACACACAGAGTTCGAAGGCACCTGCGGACACGCTTACGCTGGTCATCGTCGATGATCCGTCCACCGTGCTCAGCCACGAGAAGCTACATCGGCTGGTGGCCGCGTCGCTGCCGCAATTGGCGCGCTTCCGCAGCCGCCTGGTGGCAAAGCCGTTGGGCATGGGGCAGCCAGTGTGGGCCGAGATCGACGACTATGACCCTTTCCCACAAATCCATTGCGCAACGGTTCGCCCTCCCGGTGGGCGGCGCGAACTTGCCGAGCTCGTAGCGGAATTGACCGCTCGGGGACCGGATAGCCGTCACCGGCTGTGGGAAGCGTGGAGCGTCGACGGCCTGCTCGACGGCCGTTGGGCGTTGGCGGTAAAGATGTCAGCCGCACTCAATGACGGGGTCGCGGGGGCGGCGTCGATGTGGCCCCGGCTGCTGACTCGTAAACCGCGCGCCCATCCTGACCGAAGCCTGCCGTCCGAGTCGACGTTAGGCGCGGCGCCTTCGGTCGGCGAGCTCGTTGTCGATTTGGTGGCCGAGATGGTCGAGAATCATGTCACCGGCGGGTGGCTGATCGCCGAGGCCGTGTCCAATGCGCTGCGGGCGGTGAGTGGCCGGTTGTTCGGCACGAGTGGACGGGATCCCATGGCCCACGGCGGGTCGTCGATGAGCGGTCCGGTACCGCACACGCTGCTCAACGCGCCGCTGACCAAGCGGCGCGCGGTGGCCTTCGCCTCGATCCCGCTGGCAGACCTGAAAACGGTCAATAGCGCCTTCGGGGGCAGCATCACCAACGTCGTTCTGGCGGCCTGCACACTGTCATTGCGCGCCTGGCTGCAGAGTCACGACAAGGTGCCCACGGATCCGCTGCTGATGCGGATGCCTTTCGAATTGCCGGCCAGCGATCCCCCCAAAAGGGGAAAGGCGCTGACTAGCGGACGGTTTCGCATCCCAGTGCACCTCGACGACCCCGTACAGGTCCTCGCCAACCTCCATACCGCCACCGAAAGACTGAACGCCCTTCGGGGTCATAGCCGCCAAAGGCGGCCTCCTGCAGACGATGTGGACGCCATAGCGTCGCTCATCCCGCCGGCTGTGGCCAATCTGGGTATGCAGCTCTACACGCGGTCCGGCTTGCGGCACCAGCTCAAACCGATCTATCACGGCAGCGTCTCTTATACCGCCTTCGAGCCGGTGCCGGCGTACTGTGCCGGGGCCAGGGTCGTTGGCGTGCATACCGTGGCGCCGCTGTCGGAGGAAAATGGGTTGAACATCGCGCTGACCACCCGTGGCGAGGAATTGGATGTGAGCGTGTGTGTGTGCCCCGACAATGTGCCCGCGGTCGACGACATCGCGACCGGGATCGCGCACGGTGTGGACATCCTCGTGGCGGCCGCGCGGGAATCTCCTCGCGGGCAAGGCCGTTCCGTCGTCACGGAGCTGTCGTCACACCCCGCCCACCGTTCGCGCGACAGCGCATACTGACGGGCTCCATCAAGTCCCGGTGCTGTCTGTATGAGCTCAGCTCTAAGAGGGGGGATGGTCTATCTCGACCAGCCTGCGGGCGATCTGCTCGACCCTGGCGTTGGTGTCTTGGGAGAGTTTGACCAGCAGGCCGAACGCGGCGGTCGCGTCGACGTCGAATCGCTCCATCAATACGCCCTTGGCTTGGCCGATCGTGTCGCGCGTTTCGATGGCGCGCCGCAGTTGCTCGTTCTCGGCGACCAGAGCCTGTAGGCGTGCATCGCTGCGGGCGCTTTCCACCGCGTTGATCGCTTCGAGCGTATGAAGCACTTCGGCGGGTGTCCAGCAGCCGCCTTCATCGGCCGTGCGAGCCATTTCAGCGAGCAGCTGCCTTGCTTCGGAGATCTCTTCGACGCAGTGCGCCACGCCCACCAACTCGCCATGGTCGACCAGGGGAGCGTTGGTCGGACTCCATACCTTCGGCACGAAATGGTCGGGTGCGTCGGGGTCGGGGACGTCGTAGCGCTGGACCCGCATGTCGTGGGCGTGCCGGGTCCGCATCACCGCCTCCAGGGACGCCGCGAGGTTCGCCGTCCCGTTCGCTTGCGGATCGTTGGGATTATCGGGAAACGCGTCGAAGAGGTACCGACCGGGCAACTCGCCATGTTCCCGGAGGGTGACCTGCTCGTATGCGACGCTTGCCGCTCGAATTCGCAGGTCGCGGTCGAGGAGCAAGAACGAGCCACCCGACGAGCTTCGGTCCATCTCGTGGGCTATCACCTCGAACCGGTGTTGGCTCTCCACAGTCCAACCATTACCCGTTCACCCAGGCCAGTAATCCGATAGCTCAGAGGAGGTGCACGCCCTGGGCCAGCTGCGTGACCCCGACCACCGTGAACACGGTTAGGAGGATCTGCCGGTGGTAGGCGCGCACCCAGTCGTGCAGCTGCCGCAGGACGGCCTGGGTTCGAGCCGGCGCGGCCACATAACCCACCAAGATCATTTCGACGACGGAATACATCAGGACGACGAACGCGATCGAGGCGCCGACCTGCGTGGCAACGGCCGCCCTCGACGCCACGATGATCGCAAGGATGAAGAGCACGCCGTCGACCGGCACCGAGGCCAGCCCGACCACCCAGGCGATCCACAGCGATCCTTTCTCCCAGGCTTGGTGGGCGCGGTGGAGCAGGCGGCGCATTCCGGCGCGCTCTTCGTCGGGAACGTCCCGTGCGCGGCTCAGAAATCGTGGGAGCGCGATCGGCGTATCCGAGGCCGGCGCATTGCTCGAGACGCGGCCCTCCGCCCGCTGCCGCGTCGAGAAGCGCACTGCCATCACCGCGGCGATCGACAACGCGAGGACACCGAGCGCGATTTGGATGTGCGGGAGGGCGGAGTTCGCGGCCGGGGCGGCCGAACCGTGCCGGAAGGAGCCGAACGTGGATGTGAAGTTGAGCAGCATCAGCGGGGCAAGCAGCTCGGGCACACATATGGTGAGGCCACCGACCCAGTAGGCAAGCAGATTCGGCGCGGGTCGCGGCCGGGAGATCATCAAGAGGGCGAGGCCCAGACGCACCGGATTGAGTGCCGCCAGAATGCCCAGCCCCAGCACTGACCCCCACATTGGCGCAGCTCTACCCGCGGCAGAGGGAGTCTAAACAACCGCACTAGGGAATTGTGGCCTGTGCATCAATTCACATTTCCGCAGACCGGCGAGTCCGTCTTGAGCCACGAATCGTCTTTACCTGCAACAACTTCGAACAACTCCGTCCGCGCCCACGGATATGAACGCCCCGCCAATGCGGTGTGACACGCGCGTGCACCGCTGCCTCAGTCTCGAGCTTGAATTTTCCTCCCTGTGCCAGCAACGTTCGATCCCAGCGGTGGTCACGGTTCGGGTCAAACGACAGCAAGCGCCAGTGTCCGTGGATTCTGCCGAACGGGTGCTTGCCGCAAAGCGCACGCTGTTGCTCCAGCAATGCGGTACCCCGACGTCGGCAAATGGTGACCGTTGCGATCGTCACGCGCCGGATGTGGCGACGCCTGTCCTCCGGGCGAACGGGTGCCGGGACAAACGTTCGGTTTGCGCAGTGACGAGAACGTAGCGGTTGCGAATCTCTTATGCAGGAACGAAATTCACAGGTTTGACCGCACCTGCAGCCGGGTACTTGCGGAGCCGTGGAGTGCGACATCCAAAGTCGTGGTGCCCGCCTGTTGGCGGTTCGTTGGTGCGCCGACGGAAGCCCCCGCGGAGCGGCGCATGCGGTTCCAGGGTTACCGTTGACGTTGCGGACGGTATTGCGATTCGGGTCGGGGACACAACTGGGGCCAGAACCGCAGCCATGACGGTCACGTCACGGCGGGGATCTCCGCGAACCTCATCGGCGCTCGCATCGTGCCGGTGGGCAGGTCGGCATGCTGGTCGAAACTAACGGCCAATCCTGAAGCGCTGCACCACTTCTAGTGCTGCGCGCGCAGCGCTTCTGCGTATTTCATCTCTGTTGTAGGAGGTCGTCAGTTGCAGCCCAATCCATTCGATGATGCCAGTGGCAAATTTTTCGTACTAGTTAATAACGAGGAACAACACAGCCTTTGGCCCACCTTCTCCGACGTCCCGGCCGGCTGGCGAGTGGTGTACGGAGAGGCCGACCGCGCGGCCTGTCTCGACTACATCGAACAGAACTGGCCCGACATTCGTCCGAAGGGCATGCGTGACAGGTTCTCCGCTGCTGGTTTGTGATGTCTAGACGGTCTAGGTATGAAGGAGTCGGGAAGGCTTTCGGGGGGATTTAGTGGAATTCGGTGACCGTGCACTACCGCTGACGCGGGCGCAGCTGGATATCTGGCTCGCACAGCAAACGGGTCACTTCGATGTGGCGTGGCAGCTCGGCGTGCTCGTGCGGATCGAGGGCCCCGTCGACCGCGCTCTGCTCGAGCAGGCCATGCGTCACGTGGTAGGTGAGGCCGAAAGCATCCGGACGGGCTTCTTCGAGGTAGACGGCCAGGTTTTTCAGAAGTCGATCGACGACCCCGATGTCGAGCTGGCCTTCTACGACCTGAGCGACTCGCCCGATCCCGAGCACGAGGTCCGGGAGAGGACGTCGGCGATTCAACGGACTCCGATGCCGCTCACCGGTCCGATGATCAACTTCTACTTGTTCCAAACGGCGCCCGATGAGTACTACTGGTTCACCTGCTGTCACCACATAGCCATCGACGGGCTGGGCATAGCCCTGCTGGGCCGCCGAATCGCGGCCGTCTATTCCGCGCTTGCCTCCGGTGCGGCCATATCTCCCGCCTTCTTCGGCACGTTGCGCGACCTGGTCGCCAGCGAGTCGGAGTACGCGGCATCCGCCGATTACATCTCGGATCAGGCCTATTGGGCCGAGCACCTCCCGGCGGCGAGCGAATCCGAATATCGGTTGACCCAAGCCGCCAGCGCGCGGGATCCGTATGCGCCCTCTGCGCCGGTCCAATTGGATTCGTCGGTGGTCGGCTCGATCAAACAGCTGGCCAAGGCGTTGGGCGTCCGCCGATCATCGATCCTCACCGCCGCCTGCGCGCTCCTGGTCCGCGGATTTCGCACTGACAATTCGGACGAAGTGGTGCTCGATTTCCCGGTCAGCCGCCGACTGGATCCGGAGTCGAAGACGCATCCGGGAATGCTCGCCGGGGTTGTGCCGCTGGTGCTGAATGCGCCGCCGACGGCCACGGTCGCCGACTTTCTTCAGCAGGTCGATACACGCTCACGAGAAGCGCTGCGGCATCAGCGGTTCCCTGTGCACATGCTTGGCGGCGACGGCGGCTTCCGTGGTGCTCCGCAGGCGTCCAACCGGGTAGTCGTCAACTTCGTCCCGGCCAGATTGACCCTCAGCCTTGCGGGTGTACCGGCGACCGCGACTTACACCACGTTCGGTCCGGTCGGCCACTTCGGGCTGTTCTTCCTCGGGTTCGGCGACCAGCAATACCTGAGCACGGTAGGGGTCGGACAACCCTTCTCGAACTTCGACGTCTCGGATTTGGCCGGGCGGCTGCAGGAGCTGCTGGTGGCGATGGCGGCTGATCCCTCGCGGCCGTTGTCGTCGGTGGATGTGCTCGACAGCGACGAGTGTGCCCGGTTGGACGGATTTAGCAATCGGGCGGTTCTGACTGGGCCGGCGCCAAGGTCGGTTTCCGTGCCGTCGTTGTTCGCCGGGCAGGCGGCACGCCTGCCCGGGGCGGTCGCGGTGTCGTGTGGTGGATTGTCGGTGTCGTATCGGGAGTTGGATGCGGCGTCGAATCGGTTGGCGAATTTTTTGGTGGCCCAGGGTGTGGGGCCCGGGTGCACGGTGGCGCTGTTGTTGTCGCGGTCGGCCGGGGCGGTCGCGGCGATGCTGGCGGTGCTCAAGACCGGGGCGGCCTACCTGCCGATCGATCCTTCTTCGCCGGATAGCCGGATCGGGTTCCTGGTGGCCGATGCCGCGCCGGTGGCGGTGCTCACCACCGCCGAGCTGGCCGGGCGGTTGGCCG
>NZ_LZIE01000013.1:0-14504 GCF_001667155.1 Mycobacterium sp. 852002-53434_SCH5985345 | reverse complement strand
AGCAGCTGGCGGCCCCGTTCAACGACGTCATCCTGTTCACCCAGGACTGGGGATTCCGGCTCGACGAGGTCAAGGTCCCGGTGCGCTGGTGGCACGGCGACAGCGACCACATCGTCCCGTTCGCCCACGGTGAGCACGTCGTGTCGTTGCTGCCCGACGCCGAGCTGTTCGTGTTGCACGGCGAGAGCCACCTCGGCGGGCTGGGGCGCGGTGAGGAGATCTTGTCCACCCTGATGAAGATCTGGGACGAGCGGGGCTGACCCGGCGGCCGCCGGGTAGCCTGCTCACGTGCTGCTGGCGTCCCTGAATCCCGCGGTGCTCACCGCCACCGACATCGCCGACGCGGTACGCATCGACGGAGCCGTGTTGAGTCGTAGCGACCTGGTCGGCGCCGCCACCTCGGTGGCCGAGCGGGTTGGCGGCGCGAACCGGGTCGCGATCCTGGCCACGCCCAGCGCGGCGACGGTGCTCGCCGTGACCGGGTGCCTGATCGCCGGCGTGCCCTTCGTCCCGGTGCCCGCCGACGTGGGTGCGGCCGAACGCCGGCACATGCTCACCGATTCGGGAGTGCAGGCCTGGCTGGGCCCCGTCCCGGACGAGCTGGAGGGACTGCCGCACATCCCGGTGCGACTACACGCCCGCTCCTGGCACCGCTACGCCGAGCCGTCGCCCGACGCCACCGCGATGATCATCTACACCTCCGGCACCACCGGCCTGCCCAAGGGTGTGGTGCTGAGCCGCCGCGCGATCGCGGCCGACCTCGACGCCCTGGCACAGGCCTGGCAGTGGACGGCCGACGACGTGTTGGTGCACGGGCTGCCGCTGTTCCACGTGCACGGGCTGGTGCTGGGATTGCTCGGGTCGCTGCGGGTGGGAAATCGCTTCGTGCACACCGGAAAACCGACGCCGGCGGGCTACGCCCACGCAGGGGGCACCCTGTACTTCGGGGTGCCGACCGTGTGGTCACGGGTAGTGGCCGACGAGGCCGCCGCCCGGGCGCTGCGCCCGGCGCGGCTGCTGGTCTCCGGGAGCGCGCCGCTGCCGGTGCCGGTGTTCGAGGGGCTGGCCCGGCTCACCGGGCACCGGCCCCTCGAACGGTACGGCGCGTCTGAATCGCTGATCACGCTGTCGACCCGCGCGGACGGCGAGCGACGCGCCGGATGGGTGGGCCTACCGCTCACCGGCGTGCAGACCAGGCTGCTCGACGACACCGGCGGCGAGGTGGCGCACGACGGGGAAACCGTTGGCAAGCTTGAGGTTCGGGGTCCGATGATGTTCGACGGTTACCTGAATCGCCCCGAGGCCACCGCCGAGGCGTTCGACGCCGACGGCTGGTATCGCACCGGCGATGTCGCCGTCATCGACGGCGGGGGCATGCACCGCATCGTGGGCCGCGAGTCGGTCGACCTGATCAAGTCCGGCGGCTACCGGATCGGCGCCGGCGAAATCGAGACGTCGCTGCTCGGGCATCCCGGGGTGCGGGAGGCCGCGGTGGTCGGCATGCCGGACCAGGATCTGGGCCAGCGCATCGTCGCGTTCATCGTCGGCGCGGAAGGCCTGAACGCCGACGACCTGATCAACCACGTCGCGCAAGAACTTTCGGTGCACAAACGGCCTCGAGAGGTCCGCCTCGTCGACACACTGCCCCGCAACGCGATGGGCAAGGTGCTCAAAAAGCAGCTGCTGGCCGACGGCTGACACGCAGCAAGTTGCCAGCTTCAGCGAAGAGCGTGACCGCGGAGCTTCACCTACCGTCGTAACCGTGTATCGACGCAACCGGACCGTGAGCGGCGCCCATGGGTGAGCCGGGCACCGTCGCCACCACTCCCATGCGGCGGATAGCGGCGGCCTGTCTCGTGGGCTCGGCCATCGAGTTCTACGACTTCCTGATCTACGGGACCGCGGCCGCCTTGGTGTTTCCCACCGTGTTCTTCCCGCGCCTCGGCCCGACGCTGGCCACCATCGCCTCCATGGCGACGTTCGCGACGGCGTTCCTGTCCCGCCCGTTGGGCGCGGCCGTCTTCGGATACTTCGGGGACCGGCTGGGCCGCAAGAAGACGCTGGTCGCCACCCTGCTGATCATGGGCGCGTCGACCGTGAGCGTGGGCATGGTCCCCAGCACAGCGTCGATCGGCATCGCGGCGCCGTTGATTCTCATCGTTCTGCGGTTGCTACAGGGATTCGCGGTCGGCGGCGAGTGGGCGGGGTCGGTCTTGCTCAGCGCCGAGTACGCGCCGTCCGGCAAACGCGGCTGGTACGGCATGTTCACCCTGTTGGGCGGTGGCACCGCCGGGATCCTGGCCAGCCTGACCTTTCTCGCCGTCGACCTCACCATGGGTGAGAAGAGCACCGCGTTCATGGAATGGGGATGGCGGGTGCCCTTCCTGATCAGCAGCGCGCTCATCGGTATCGCCCTCTACGTCCGACTCAACATCGACGAGACCCCGCTGTTCGTGGAGGAGAAGGCCCGCGACGAGCTGCCCAAGGCGCCGCTGGCGGAGCTTTTGCGGTTCCAGCGGCGCGAGATCGTGCTCGTCGCGGGCGCCTTCCTGGGCGGCATGGGCTTCGTGTACCTGGGCAACACCTTCCTGGTCATGTACGCCCACAACCATCTCGGCTATTCGCGGAGCTTCATCTGGGGCGTCGGCGCGCTGGGCGGCCTGACCAGCATGGCGTGCGTGTCGTTCTCGGCGTGGATCTCCGATCGGGTCGGCCGCCGCCGGGTGATGCTATGCGGGCTCGCGGCATGCCTGCCGTGGGCGTTCGCGGTCATCCCGCTG
The DNA here is from genome assembly GCF_001667155.1 of Mycobacterium sp. 852002-53434_SCH5985345. Taxonomy (NCBI): domain Bacteria; kingdom Bacillati; phylum Actinomycetota; class Actinomycetes; order Mycobacteriales; family Mycobacteriaceae; genus Mycobacterium; species Mycobacterium sp. 852002-53434_SCH5985345. Next base: position 11,724 of record NZ_LZIE01000013.1, on the reverse strand, counting down.
CTGGACACCCGCAAGCCGGTGTTGTACGCGGTCGCCGTCCTGGGCATGTTCGCGGCCGCGGCGGTGGCCAACGGGCCGACGGCGGCGTTCGTTCCCGAACTGTTCGCCACCCGGTACCGCTACAGCGGAGCGGCGGTGGCGATGAACCTGGCCGGCATTCTCGGCGCCGCCGTGCCGCCGCTAGTCGCCGGCACGCTGCTGGCCACCTACGGCAGCTGGGCGATCGGGCTCATGATGGCCACCCTGGTCGTGGCCAGTTTCGTCTCCGTGTATCTGCTGCCAGAAACCATGGGCAAGGCGCTGCGCGCCGCCCCGGCCGCCGAGAAGGTCGCCGCCGACGTATAGCTGCGCTCAGTTGGCGTGCAAGTCCTCGTTGAGGGCGATGCCCTGACCACCGCGGGGCACCACTTCGACGGCGCCGCTGACCGAATTGCGGCGGAACAGCAGGTTGTTGCCGCCGGACAGCTCGGCGGCCTTGAGCACCTGGCCGTCGGGCGTGGCGACCTTGGTGCCCGCGGTCACGTACAGGCCGGCTTCGACGACGCAGTCGTCGCCCAGCGAGATGCCCAGCCCCGCGTTGGCGCCGAGCAGGCACCGCTTGCCGATCGAAATGACTTCCGTGCCGCCCCCGGACAGCGTGCCCATGATGGACGCGCCGCCGCCGACATCCGATCCGTCACCCACCACCACGCCGGCCGAGATGCGGCCCTCCACCATCGACGCACCCAGCGTGCCGGCGTTGTAGTTGACGAAGCCCTCGTGCATGACCGTGGTACCCGGCGCCAGGTGGGCACCCAGCCGCACCCGGTCGGCGTCGGCGATGCGAACCCCGGTCGGCACCACGTAGTCGGCCATCCGCGGGAACTTGTCGATGCCGTAGACGGTCACGGGTCCGTGCCGCCGCAGCCGCGCCCGGACCGCCTCGAACCCGTCGATCGCGCACGGTCCGCGGTTAGTCCACACGACATTGGTCAATACCCCGAACAAGCCGCCGGCGTTCAGCCCGTGCGGCGCCACCAACCGGTGCGACAGCAGATGCAGCCGCAGGTAGGCGTCGTAGGCGTCGGCGGCCACGTCGTCGAGCGAGCCGATCACCGTGCGCACGGCGATGCTCTCGGTGCCGCGGTCGTCGTCCCGGCCGACCAGTGCGACCAGCTCCGGGGGGATGTCCGACAGGGCGAGCCGCGACGTGCCACCGGTGCCCGATTCGGTCAGTTCCGGTGCGGGGAACCACGTGTCGAGGATCGATCCGTCGGCGGCCAGCGTCGCCAGCCCGATGCCTACAGCTGAAGTCACGGCGGTCAGGTTACTTGCCGCTCGGCAGCGGATAACCTGGGACCCGTGCTGGACTTGCGCGGGGATCCGATCGAGCTGACCGCTGCGATGGTCGACATCCCCAGCGAATCGCGAGACGAGGCGCGCCTGGCCGACGAAGTGGAGGCCGCGCTGCGCGCCCAGACGTCCGGCTTCGAGATCGTTCGCAACGGCAACGCCGTGCTCGCCCGCACCCGGCACCAGCGGCCGTCGCGGGTCCTGCTGGCGGGGCATCTGGATACCGTCCCGGTGGCCGGCAACCTGCCCAGCCGCCGCGTGAACGGCGACCTGTACGGCTGCGGCGCCGCGGACATGAAATCCGGTGACGCCGTCTTCCTTCATCTGGCCGCGACCGTCGTCGAGCCGGTTCACGACCTGACGCTGGTGTTCTACGACTGCGAGGAAATCGAGGCGGCGGCAAACGGTTTGGGCCGCATCGAGCGTGAGCTGCCGGACTGGCTGTCCGCCGACGTGGCCATCCTGGGCGAACCCACCGGCGGCTACATCGAAGCCGGTTGCCAGGGGACGCTGCGCGTCGTGATCTCGGCCACCGGCACCCGCGCCCACTCGGCGCGACCATGGTTGGGCGACAACGCCATTCACAAGCTGGGGGCCGTCCTGGATCGGCTGGCCGCATACTCCGCCCGCACCGTGGATATCGACGGTTGCGAATATCGCGAGGGGTTGTCGGCGGTGCGCATCGACGGCGGCGTGGCGGGCAACGTGATTCCCGACGCGGCCGCGGTCACGGTCAACTTCCGCTTTGCCCCCGACCGGTCGGTGGCCGCGGCGCTCGAGCACGTGCATGAGGTGTTCGACGGGCTCGACGTGCGGATCGAGCAGACCGACGCGGCCGCGGGCGCGCTGCCCGGGCTGTCCCAGCCCGCGGCCAAGGCCCTGGTCGAGGCGGCCGGGGGGCAGGTCCGGGCGAAGTACGGGTGGACCGATGTCGCACGTTTCGCCGCGTTGGGCATACCAGCGGTGAACTTCGGGCCGGGCGATCCCAACCTCGCGCATACGCGCGACGAGCGCGTCGCCGTCGGCAACATCACCGCCGCGGTGGCCATGCTGCGCGGCTACCTGGGCTAGTCTTCGCCGGCCGGTCACACTGGCGTGACGCTCGGCGCCGCCGGTCACGCTGGCGTGACGCTGGGCGGCTAGGCGGCCCCGCAGCGCTGCGCCTGCGCGGCGGCGTCGGCGGATGCCGCGCGCATGCCGACCTCCGCCAGGTCGCCCGACACCGTCAGCAGCGCCGCGCCGTCGCCGGCCGCCAGTGCCTGGGCGTGGGAGAGTGCGAGTTTCCCTGCGGCGCAGTCGATCTCGTCACAGAGCCGGGCCAGCGGATCCGCCGCTCGGATGTCACCGAGCCGCACGGCCTCGTGCCAGGCGCGCACCGCCACCGCCCGCTGCCCCCCGCGCTCGGCCATCCGGGCGGCGTCACGGGCGGCCGCCACCGCGCCGTGGCCGTCGCGCATCGACGCCAGCCGCCATGCCCGCGCGACACCGAGTTCCGGTGCGAACAGCGCCGACTTGGTTCCGTGCCGGGATTCGGCCCGGCCCAACGCCTTTCCCGCGGCGGCGATATCGCCCTGCTGGGCCAGCGCGGTGGCCAGCAGCGTCAACGACAGCGGACCCCACGAATAGCCGGTGCGTTGCAACGTTGCGGCCGCCGGGCCGAGGAGCGCTGCAGCTTGGGCGAATTCGCCGTCGGCGAGCAGCACGTGGGCCAGCAGCACGTCACCGATCGCGCGGCCCGGCTGCTGCAACTCGGCGAAATCGGTGAATTGCTGGGCGAGTTCGCGGGCGGCGTCGAGCCGGCCCGCCATCAACAACGCGGTGGTCTGCCCCAGCCCGATCGTGAAGCGCAGCAACCCGGGATGTTCGGCGGCCAGGGCGCGCTGGGCCAGCGGCTCGACGTCGCCGAAGCGGCCCTGGCGCGCCGCGCACAACGCCGCCGCGCTGGCCGCCCACGCCACCGCCTGGTCGTCGGCTTCTGGGGCGGCGAGCACCTCGTCCGCGACTTTCACGGCGTGCCCGACGTTGCCGGCGTTCATCGCGAACGTGGCGCTCAACGCGTCCAGCGTGGTGCGCGCGCCCGGATCCGAGACGCGATTGCGGATCGTCCGCAAGAACGCGGTGGCCCGCTCGGGCTCGCTGAGCATCCAGAACTGGTTGGCCGCGCGCAACAGCGTCCAGTCCATCAGGGCGGCTTCGGTCAACGCGGCGGGGTCCACGCCGGCCAGCACCGCGTCCGCCTCGCGGCCGCGACCCTGCCACGCCAGCGCGTGTGCCAGCGCCAGCCGCGCCGCCAACCCGCCCGAGCGCTCCAGCGCGGAGGAGGCCAACCGTTCGCCGAGGGCCAGGTCGCCCAGCCGCAGCGCCTCCTGCGCGGCGCCGACCACCTCGGCCGTCGGCTGGCGTGCGTCGCTGTCCAGGGCGAGGGCCGCCAACCGGAGCCGGTCGCTGAGGTGGTCCGACGGATGCTGCGACAGCAGCCGCACCAACTCGGTGCGTCGTTGCCGGGCGCCGTCGCCGCCGAGCGCGGCCCGCGCTCGCTCGGCGAACAGCGGGTGGGCCGTGTACACCACCGGGTCGTCCGACGCTCCGCCGCGCGCCCGCGTTTCCGCCGCCCCGCAATCCGTCGCCTCGCCGATCGCGTCCGCGCCGGTGAGGACGCTCAGATCGGCGAGCGACAGCGGCTCCGCGACGGCGAGATAGTCCAGCACCGACCGGGCCCCCGGTGGCATTTCGGCGAGGAAAGCGTCGACCTCGGCCGGTGTGGTCATCCCGCCCGGCGGTTCGATGTCGATCCGGGGGAGCAGCCCGTCTGCCCACAGCGCCGCGATGGCTTCGGGAGCCGAGTCGGCGCGGCCGGTGACGATCATCCTGGCCGAGCCCGCCAGCGCGAGCTGGTACACCAGCGTGGCCGACAGGATGTCCAGGTCGTGGGCGTCGTCGACGACCAGCAGCAGGTCGTCACCGTCCAGCGACGCCCGGGCCGCGCGCAACAGCGCGGCCGGTTTGCCGAGGTCGGCGATCCGTACCAGGTGGCTGAACGCGCCGAACGGCACCGCCCGTTCGGTCGGGGTGCCGGTGACCCAGCGGATGCGCGTGCCGGGGTGCCGGTGGCCGAAGCCTTCGGCGGCCGTTCGGGCCAACGTGGATTTGCCGCAGCCGTCCGGCCCCAGCACGGCGGCGCCCCGCCCGTCCGTCAGCGCGGCGTTGAGCCGCTCGAGGGCCGACGCGTGCTGGGGAACGTTCCATCGAATCGGCATCGCCGGATTTTATTGCGCGCGGTGTGCGGCACGCAGCAAGCTTGGTCTACGTTTCGTTGTATGCGCTCGGAACGCGAGTCGTCAGGCGACTGGGCGGTGTGTGTGTACTGCGCGTCCGGCCCGGAGCATCCCGAATTGCTCGCGGTCGCTGCCGAACTCGGCGAGGCGATCGCCGAGCGCGGCTGGACGCTGGTGTGGGGCGGCGGCCGGGTGTCGGCGATGGGCGCGGTGGCAACCGCGGCGCGCGCCCGCGGCGGCCGGACCGTCGGCGTCATCCCGCAGGTTTTGATGCGCGTCGAGATCGCCGACCCGGAAGCGGACGAGCTGATCGTCACCGAGACGATGCATGAGCGCAAACACGTGATGGAAGAGCGCGCCGACGCGTTCATCGTGCTGCCCGGGGGCGTCGGCACCCTCGACGAGTTGCTGGACTCGTGGACCACGGGCTACCTCGGCCTGCACCGCAAACCCGTCGTCATGCTCGATCCCCTGGGGCATTACGAAGGCCTGTGGCTCTGGCTGTGCGGACTGCTCGACAGCGGGTACATCTCGCAGCAGGCGATGGACCGGTTGATGCTGGTCGACAAGGTGAGCGCCGCCGTGGAGGCGTGTGCGCCCGATTGAGCCCGCCGGCAATCTGGTGATCCCTACTAGGCTGTCCGCCGAGTTGCTTACAGGAAACGAGGGATGACTTGTCCGATCACGACGGCGGAGCGCGCACGGCGGTCAAACTGACCGATATCGCATCTCGGGCGCCGGGCCTGCTGGCCGACATGCCGGTGATCATGCGCGGGGCGATGACCGGCCTGCTGGCCCAGCCGGGTTCGAAGAAATCCATCGGAACGGTGTTCCAGGAACGCGCGGCCCGCTACGGCGATCGGATCTTCTTGCGGTTCGGCGACCAGCAGCTGACCTACCGCGACGCCAACGCCGCCGCAAACCGGTACGCCGCGGTGCTGGCGGCGCACGGCGTCGGCCACGGCGACGTCGTCGCGATCATGCTGCGCAACTCGCCCAACGCGGTGCTGACCATGCTGGCCGCGGTCAAGTGCGGCGCGGTCGCCGGGATGCTGAACTACCACCAGCGCGGTGAGGTGCTGGCGCACAGCCTGGGCCTGCTCAAGGCCAAGGTGTTGGTCGCGGAGACGGACCTGGTCAGCGCGGTGGCCGAGTGCGGCGGCTCGGGCGACACCGAGACCATGACCGTGGAGGACCTGGAGCGCTTCGCCGCCAGCGCCCCGGCCACCAACCCCGCGTCGGTATCGGCCGTGCAGGCCAGGGACACCGCGTTCTACATCTTCACCTCGGGCACAACGGGATTCCCCAAGGCCAGCGTGATGACCCACTTGCGGTGGCTGAAGGCGCTCGCGGCGTTCGGGGGAATCGGGCTGCGGTTGAAGAGCTCCGACACGCTCTACAGCTGCCTGCCGCTGTACCACAACAACGCGCTGACGGTTGCGCTGTCGTCGGTGATCAACTCCGGGGCGACGCTGGCGCTGGGCAAGTCGTTCTCGGCGTCGAAGTTTTGGGACGAGGTCATCGCCGCCGAAGCCACGGCGTTCATTTACATCGGCGAGATCTGCCGGTACCTGCTCAACCAGCCGCGCAAGGCCACCGACCGAGCGCACCAGGTGCGGGTGATCGCCGGCAACGGGCTGCGACCCGAGATCTGGGACGAGTTCACGAATCGGTTCGACATCCCGCGCGTCTGCGAGTTCTACGCCTCCAGCGAGGGCAACACCGCGTTCATCAACGTCTTCAACGTGCCCCGGACGACCGGCGTCTTCCCGATGCCGTTGGCCTACGTGGAGTACGACCCCGACACCGGCGCCCCGTTGCGCGACGACGACGGGCGGGTACGCCGGGTGCCCCCCGGGGAGCCCGGCCTGCTGCTCAGCCGCGTCAATCGGCTGCAGCCGTTCGACGGCTACACCGACAAGGAGTCGAGCGAAAAGAAGCTGGTGCGCAACGCGTTCCGTGAGGGCGACGTGTGGTTCAACTCCGGTGACGTGATGAGCCCGCAGGGCATGGGGCACGCCGCGTTCGTCGACCGCCTCGGCGACACGTTCCGATGGAAAGGCGAGAACGTCGCCACCACGCAGGTGGAGGCGGCGCTGGCGTCCGACGAATCCGTGGAGGAATGCACGGTGTTCGGGGTCGAAATCCCCCGCACCGGCGGCCGCGCCGGCATGGCCGCGGTCAAGCTGCGCGACGGCGCGGAGTTCGACGGCAAGTCGCTGGCCCGCGCCGTGTACGGCCAGCTGCCCGCCTACGCGCTGCCGCTGTTCGTGCGGGTGGTCAAGTCGCTGGAGCACACCACGACGTTCAAGAGCCGCAAGGTGGAGCTGCGCGAGCAGGCCTACGGGCCCGACATCAAGGACCCGCTGTACGTGCTGGCCGGCCGCTACGAGGGTTACGTGCCGTACTACGACGAATACCCCGACGAAGTGGCCGACGGGAAGCGCCCGCAGGGCTGAGCCCGCGTCGAGTGTGCGGCCTGCCGCACGTTCGGCGTCCAGTGTGCGGCTGGCCGCACGCTCGCGGACCAGACCAGGCACCATAGACAAGTGCAATCGACCTTGTGTGGCCGTCCGGTCGCCGGTGATCGCCCGCTGATCATGGCGATCGTCAACCGCACCCCCGACTCGTTCTACGACAAGGGTGCGACCTTCGGCGACGAGGCCGCCCGGGCCGCAGCGCACCGCGCCATCGCCGAGGGCGCCGACGTCATCGACGTCGGCGGGGTCAAGGCGGGCCCGGGCCAGGAGGTCGATGCCGAAACCGAGCTGACCCGTCTGGTCCCGTTCATCGAATGGTTGCGCGGCGCCTATCCGGACCAGCTGATCAGCGTCGACACCTGGCGCTCCGAGGTGGCCAGGGTGGCCTGCGCGGCCGGGGCGGACCTGATCAACGACACCTGGGGCGGCATCGACCCGGGCCTGGCCGAGGTCGCCGCGGAGTTCGGTGCGGGCCTGGTGTGCTCGCACACCGGCGGGGCGCTGCCCCGCACGCGACCGTTCCGGGTGAGCTACGGAACCACCACGCGCGGCGTGGTCGACGACGTTATTCGCCAGGTCACCGGCGCCGCGGAGCGCGCGGTCGCCTGCGGGGTGGCCCGCGACCGGGTGCTGATCGACCCGGCCCACGACTTCGGCAAGAACACCTTCCACGGGCTGCTGCTGTTGCGCCACCTGGGCGATCTTGTTAACACCGGATGGCCCGTTCTCATGGCTTTGAGTAACAAGGACTTCGTCGGGGAGACTTTGGGGGTGGAATTGACCGAGCGGCTCGAGGGAACGTTGGCGGCCACCGCGCTGGCGGCCGCCACCGGTGCCCGCATGTTTCGCGTGCACGAGGTCGCCGCTACCCGACGGGTGCTGGAGATGGTGGCCTCCATCCAGGGATCCCGCCCGCCGGCCCGCACGGTGAGGGGGCTGGCATGACGGCATCCGACCTGGTCGGCGACCTCACCGACGACGCGGTGCTGGCCGCCCGGCCCGGTGATACCTGGCTGTCCGATCGCAGCTGGAACCGTCCGAGCTGGACGGTCGCCGAGCTCGAGGCCGCGAAGGCGGGGCGAACCATCTCGGTGGTGCTGCCGGCCCTCAACGAAGAACAAACCATCGAATCCGTGGTCGAAAGCATCTCGCCCCTGGTCAAAGGCTCTGGGGGGCTGGTGGACGAGCTGATCGTGCTGGATTCCGGCTCGACGGACGACACCGAGATCCGCGCCGTCGCCGCCGGCGCCCGGGTGGTCAGCCGCGAGCAGGCGTTGCCCGAGGTGCCGATCCGGCCCGGAAAAGGCGAGGCGCTGTGGCGCTCGCTGGCGGCGACCAGCGGTGACATCGTCGTGTTCGTCGACTCCGACCTGATCAACCCGAACCCGATGTTCGTGCCCTGGCTGGTCGGTCCGCTGCTCATGGGCGACGGCGTCCGCCTGGTCAAGAGCTTCTACCGGCGGCCGCTACAGGTCGGCGACGTCGGGGGCGCCGCGGGCGCCACCGGCGGGGGGCGGGTCACCGAGCTGGTGGCCCGGCCGCTGCTCGCGGCGCTGCGGCCGGAGCTGGGTTGCATCCTGCAGCCGCTCGGCGGGGAGTACGCGGCGACCCGCGAATTACTGACGTCGGTGCCGTTCGCTCCGGGCTACGGCGTCGAGATCGGCCTGCTGCTGGACACTTTCGACCGGTTGGGCCTGGGCGCCATCGCCCAGGTCAACTTGGGAGTGCGCGCGCACCGCAACCGGCCGCTGGCCGAGTTGGGTGCGATGAGCCGCCAGGTCATCGCGACCCTGCTCTCGCGCTGCGGGATTCCCGATTCCGGGGTCGGATTGACGCAGTTCTTCGCCGTTGGCCCCGAGGGGCCCGATGGTCAGAGCTACGCCCAGCACACATCGCCGGTGTCGCTGGCGGACCGTCCGCCGATGAAGGTCCTGAGGCCGCGCTAAAGCCGCGCTGCGTGGTCGCGCTGTCGGTGGCATAGGGCAGGATCGACGACGTGGCGTTGGTGTTGCTTTACCTGGTGGTGCTGGTGCTGGTGGCGATCGTGCTGTTCGGCGCGGCGAGTCTGCTGTTCGGTCGCGGCGAGCAGCTGCCGCCCCTGCCCCGCGGGACGACCGCGACCGTCCTGCCCGCCTACGGGGTGACCGGCGCGGACGTCGACGCAGTCAAGTTCACCCAGGCGTTGCGCGGATACAAGACCAGCGAGGTGGACTGGGTGCTGGACCGGCTCGCCCGAGAGCTGGAGGCGCTACGCGGCCAGCTCGCCGCCGTGCCCGCCCCCGCGGCCGCCGAGGACGATTCCCAACCCGTGGAACCCGAGGACGGCGAGGATCGTCAGGACTAGATGTGAGCGATGACGGGCTGGTTCGGTGCAGCTGGGCGGCCATTCGGCCCGGACCTGATTTCCAGTTGTACCGCGACTACCACGACCAGGAGTGGGGCCGCCCGGTGCACGACGGGGTGGCGCTGTTCGAGCGGATGAGCCTGGAGGCGTTCCAGAGCGGGCTGTCGTGGCTGATCATCTTGCGCAAACGGGAGAACTTCCGGCGCGCATTCGCGGGGTTCGATTTCGAGCAGGTCGCCGGCTTCACCGATGCGGACGTGCAGCGGTTGATGGCGGACACCGGAATCGTGCGCAACCGGGCCAAGATCGACGCGACCATCGCCAACGCGCGTGCCGCCGCCGAGCTGGGAACCTCGGCGCAGCTCGCGGACCTGCTGTGGTCTTTTGCGCCCGCACCGCGCCCCAGGCCGGCGGATGGCTCCGAAGTTCCCTCGGCGACACCGGAATCGAAGGCCATGGCGCGCGAGCTCAAGCGGCGCGGGTTCCGCTTCGTCGGGCCCACCACCGCTTATGCGCTGATGCAGGCGACCGGCATGGTCGACGACCATATCCGGGGTTGTTGGGTGCCTTCCCCCCGGTGACACGCGGCCGGGCAATCGGCGTTCAGCGGCCCCCAGGCCCGGAGAACCGGGTCTTTGTTCAACTCGTGACCTGGATAGGGAACAATAGAGGGGTGATTTGGCAGTTCGATGTCGGGTATGGCTGGAAAATCGCTGGCGGGGCATGCTCGGCGCCGACCAGGTCCGCAACGGCGGACCAGCTCGAATTTGGAGGGAGCACTCGATGGCGGCGATGAAGCCCCGGACCGGCGACGGTCCTCTGGAAGCAACCAAGGAGGGGCGCGGCATCGTGATGCGGGTACCACTTGAGGGAGGTGGTCGACTAGTCGTCGAGCTGACGCCCGACGAAGCCGCCGCCCTCGGTGACGAACTCAAGGGTGTCACGAGCTCCAGCTAAGGCCTGCCAGCGGACCGCGGGGCTACGCACACACCTTTCGGTAGATATCCAGGGTTTGCTCGGCGACGCGGGCCCAGGAGAATTCCTCTATGCAGCGTTGGCGTCCCGCCTCGCCGTAACGCCTCGCCTTTTCCGGGTCGGCGACGAGCGCGTTAACCGCTTCGGCCAGTCTGGTCTGGTAACCCGCCGGGTCACCGGCGTCGTAATGCGCCAGCGAACCGGTCACCCCGTTGAGGACCACCTCGGGTATCCCGCCGACATCGGACGCCACCACGGCCGTCGCGCATGCCATCGCCTCCAGGTTCACGATGCCCAGCGGCTCGTACACCGAGGGGCAGACGAAAACCGTTGCCGCCGACAATATTTCACGTATCTCGCCGATCGGTAGCATCTCTCTGATCCAGAACACGCCCTGCCGATCGTGGGCCAGCCGCGCCACCGCGGACCGAATTTCCTCGGCAATCTCGGGGGTGTCGGGGGCGCCCGCGCACAACACCACCTGGACCTCGGGGTCGAACTGGTGTGCCGCCGCCACCAAGTGGGCGACGCCCTTCTGGCGGGTGATCCGGCCGACGAACGCCACCGTGGGCCGGTCGGGGTCGACGCCGAGTTCGGCCAGCACAGACCCGGTATGCGTCGGCCCGGCCGGATGCCAGACGTCGGTGTCCACCCCATTGCGGATGACGTGCACGACGCTGGGATCCAGGGCGGGGTAGACGCGCAGGATGTCTTCGCGCATCGCGGAGCTGACCGCGATGACGGCGTCCGCCGCCTGCACCGCGGTGCGCTCCGCCCACGTCGACACCTGGTAGCCGCCGCCGAGCTGTTCGGCCTTCCACGGCCGCAGCGGCTCGAGCGAATGCGCCGTCAGAACATGGGGGATGTCGTAGAGCAGCGCCGCCAGGTGACCGGCCATGCCGGTGTACCAAGTGTGCGAATGCACGACGGTGGCCGCCGACGCGGCGTTGGCCATCATCAGGTCCGCGGACAACGTCGACAGCGCCGGGTTGGCGCTGTGCAAGCGCGGATCGGACTGGTGCACGATGGCGTTCGGCCGCGGCGCACCCATGCAATGCACGTCGACCGCGCACAATCGGCGCAGCTGGGCGACCAGTTCCGTGACATGTACACCGGCTCCCCCGTAGACCTCTGGTGGGTATTCCCGAGTCATCATCGCCACCCGCATACCCGCACGGTAGTTCGGTCGCAACGAGGAGCGCGAGTCGGGGGCCGGGCAATCGGTGAGCGGCCCGGCGGACCAAATACCTTGACGGACAGCCGCAGAACACCGCCAATAGCGCCGTCCCTCTGGCAGCGCCTCGCGACGGCCGATAGG
>NZ_LZIE01000012.1:0-2016 GCF_001667155.1 Mycobacterium sp. 852002-53434_SCH5985345 | reverse complement strand
GCGGGGCCCCGTAGTTGGGGGGCGGTGGGTAGCCCGGAGGGTTGCGCTCGCTGCCGTGGGGATCGGCCGGGGTGCCTGGATACTCGGGAGGCTGGCTCATGTCCGTCCTAGCTGTTGACTCAACCTGTGGGCACGCGCACACGGGAACTTAGCAAAGATGAGTGCTCGGCGCCCGGATTGGTTTTCGTGGTATGCCTGAAGCCGTGTCCGACGGTCTTTTTGACCTGCCCGGCGCGCCGCCGACGAGCGATCACGCCCTGGGCGTGTCGGCCGGTGCACCGTTGGCGGTGCGCATGCGGCCGGCCTCGCTGGACGAGGTGGTCGGCCAGGAGCACCTGCTGGCGCCCGGGTCGCCGCTGCGCCGCCTGGTCGAGGGATCGGGCGTCGCGTCGGCCATCCTCTACGGCCCGCCGGGCAGCGGCAAGACCACACTCGCCGCGCTGATCTCCCAGGCGACCGGCCGCCGGTTCGAGGCGCTGTCGGCGCTGTCGGCCGGGGTCAAGGACGTGCGGGCGGTCATCGAGAAGGCGCGGCATGCGCTCCTCAACGGCGAGCAGACGGTGCTGTTCATCGACGAGGTGCACCGCTTTTCCAAGACCCAGCAGGACGCCCTGCTGTCCGCGGTGGAGAACCGGGTGGTGCTGCTGGTGGCGGCAACCACCGAGAACCCGTCGTTCTCCGTGGTGGCGCCCCTGCTGTCCCGGTCGCTGATCCTGCAGTTGCGCCCGCTGGGCGCCGACGACATCCGCGCCGTCGTCCAGCGGGCGATCGACGACCCGCGCGGGCTGGGCGGGAAGGTCGCCGTGGCGCCCGACGCCGTCGACCTGCTGGTGCAGCTGGCCGCCGGCGACGCCCGCCGGGCCCTGACCGCGCTGGAGGTCGCGGCCGAATCGGCTCAGGGGGCCGGCGACTCAGTCACCGTCGAGACCATCGAGCAGTCGCTGGACAAGGCCGCGGTGCGCTATGACCGCGACGGCGACCAGCACTACGACGTCGTCAGCGCCTTCATCAAGTCGGTGCGCGGCTCGGACGTCGACGCGGCGCTGCACTACCTGGCCCGCATGCTCGTCGCGGGGGAGGACCCGCGGTTCCTCGCGCGCCGGCTGATGATCCTGGCCAGTGAGGACATCGGCATGGCCGATCCGAGCGCGCTGCAGATCGCGGTGGCGGCCGCCCAGACCGTGCAGCTGATCGGCATGCCCGAGGCGCAGCTGACGCTTGCGCACGCCACCATCCACCTGGCCACCGCGCCCAAGTCGAACTCCGTCACCACCGCGCTGGCCGCCGCGATGGACGACATCAAGGCGGGCAAGGCCGGCCTGGTGCCGCCCCATCTGCGCGACGGGCACTACTCCGGCGCGGCTGCGCTGGGACACGCGCAGGGCTACCAGTACTCGCACAACGATCCCGACGGCGTCGTCGCCCAGCAGTATCCGCCGGACGAGCTGGTGGGCGCGGACTACTACCGGCCGACCGGCCGGGGCGGCGAGCGGGAGATGGCCGGGCGGCTGGAACGGTTGCGGGCGATCATCCGCAGGAAGCGGGGACGGTGATGAAAACTTTCACTGACGAGGAGATGGGCCGGCTGCTGGCGACCACCAAGCCCTACAGCGTGGTCATCCTCAAGCGGGGGCCGCGCTTCGGCGAGGACACCACCCCGGGGACCGTCTGGGAGCACGGGCGCCGCAATTTCGGGCTGCGCGACGACGGCGTCCTGGTCATCGTGTTGCCGGTTACCGACGACTCCGAGGTCTGCGGGGTCGCGGTGTTCGCGGCCTCGGTCGACGACGCCGCCGCCATCATGGCCGACGACCCGGGCGTGGCCGCCGGCGTCTTCACCTTCGAGGTGCACCCCAGCCGCGGATTCCCGGGCGACGCGCTGCCCTGAAAGGCTTTAGGCGCGTCGAGTGTGGGGGGCGCCCCCCCCCCCCCCGCCCCCGCTGTGCGGCTCGCCGCACACTCGGCGAAAGCCGGCGCCGGGGCCCCATGGGGGCCCCCCGCGGGGGGGCGGGGCCC
>NZ_LZIE01000011.1:0-643 GCF_001667155.1 Mycobacterium sp. 852002-53434_SCH5985345 | reverse complement strand
GCCCGGCTGCCGCCCGGCGGGGACGGAGATACCGCTGCGACCGCAGAGACTCCCGGCGGCAGTCCCGCCTCACGCAGGCCGGGGCCGGTCCCCACCGGAACCACCAGCAGGGTCACCGCGGCGGCGCTGGCCACCGTCGCCGCCGCCAGCGGCAGCAGCGACACTCGCGCGGGCCGCCAGCGCCGGATGGGTTGCTCGATCAGCCACCACGACGCCGCGGCCAGCACCACCGTCGCGCCGCACCGGGCGGCGAAGAGTGGCAGTCCACTCCAGCCGGTGCGTTCGCCGTTGAGCGCCAGGAAGATCGGCCAGTGCCACAGATAGACGCCGTAGGAGATGGTGCCCAGCCACACCAGGGGTGGTGCGGCCAGGACGCGGGCTACCGGTCCCCGCTGTTCCAGGGCCACCGGCGCCACCACGAGGACGGCGGCGATCGCAACCCCGATGAGCAGCCCGTGGCGGAACTCGCCGCTGCTGCCGGTGGCGTAATGGGTCGCCCCCGCGAGGCCCGCCAGGCCGGCGAGCGGTAGAACGCGCGCGACCCGCCGGGCCCACCGGGTCCGGATCAGGCACCAGCCCCGGTTCAGCGACGGCCAGTCGCGGACCAGCAGGGCCGCCGCCGCGGCGCCGGTCAGCAGCGCCT
>NZ_LZIE01000010.1:0-12534 GCF_001667155.1 Mycobacterium sp. 852002-53434_SCH5985345 | reverse complement strand
ACATTGCCCGCCCTTACCCCACCCCCATCATGTGCGCGCTGATCGGCGCGCCCCGCGAGGACTGGCATCTGTTCGCACAATGGACTGACCACATCTTCAAGGCCTTCAGTTTGCAGACCGACGCCACCTTCGATGAAGACGCGATCATGCGCGCCTGGGGTGAACTCGACGCGTACGTCGACGACATGGTCGCCGCTCGCCGAAACAACCTGACCGATGATCTGCTGTCCGAGCTCATCCGCGCCGAAAGCGACGGTGACCGGCTGAATCTCGACGAACTGCGCAGTCTGGTGGCCGGCTTCCTGATGGCGGGAACGGATACGACGCGAAACCAGCTGGCCGCGTCGGTGCAGGTGCTCTGCGATCATCCGGATCAATGGGCGAAGCTGGGCGACCAACCAGAACTTGCGATGCAGGCGGTCGAGGAGAGCATGCGTCACTCACCGGCGGTCTGTATCGCGCCGCGCGCCGCCACCGAGGATGCCGAATTCGGCGGCTACATGTTCCCGGCAGGGACTTTCGTAGTCGTGAATACCTTTGCAGCCAATCGTGATCCAGCGATCTATGACGATGCTGACCGCTTCGACATCGCACGCCAGGATTTGCCCGCAATTCTGACCTTCGGCGGCGGTGCGCACTATTGTCTCGGGGCGAACCTCGCACGTCGGGAATTGGCAGAAGCGCTTACAGTCCTCACCCGACGTCTCCGTGCGCCCCATCGCGTCGGTTCGGCCCCGTGGAAATCCCTGCTGGGAATGAGCGGCCCCGAAACACTCGAGATCAAGTTCGAGGCCGAAAGCCTCGTGACGGCGGATGCGTAGTCGCGGCTGGGCGGGATCTACGCCCGCCTCGGACGAGGAGGCAATCGACCGCATTCTGAATGCGGTGGCCGATGTGGTCGCCGAACACGGACCAGCGATACGCCTGGCCGACGTCGCCCGGAAAGTCGGAGTCACTCGCCAGACGGTGTACCGCTACTTTCCCAATGCCGACGCGCTGCTCATCGCCAGCGCGATGCGTGCGGTCGACGGTTTCATCGACCAAGTCGCGGAACACGTTCGGGGACTCAACGACCCAGTCGCGGCAATCGTCGAAAGCGTGTCGTTTGGAATCGACAATCTTGCCGGTGATCCACAGCTGGAAAATCTGCTGACCCGGCGGCATGAGGGCGAAGCCGCCACCTCTTTGACTTCCGACACGGCCATCACAATCTGTTTGTCTGTCTTCCACCGGTTCGATGTGGATTGGAAGCTGCACGGGTACGACGGCACCGCGCTCGCTGAACTCGCCGAAATGACCCTGCGCACAGTGCAGTCCATCCTGACCGATCCCGTACAACCACCCCGCGAGGGAGTCGAAATGCGCCGGTTCATTACTCGATGGCTCGGTCCAGCGATCCTCTATCCACGGATGGCGTCGCTATCGATCCACGAACGACACGCATCGGTGGACCGCCACTTCGAAACAGAAAGACGCACCTCGCTGTCGCAAACTGGGCCCCAAGGAGATTGAGGCGTCGCGTACCCGCCATCGATGGAAATCAGCCGACCCTCGTTCACGATTAGTTCGAGGCGCCGCGGATGCCCACGCCCAGGTCATGAGCGGTCGTGTCGCAGGCGATTGACGGATCGTGAATGAAATTTCATAGCCAGGGGGGGATTACTAAGTCATTGACTGAATTGCCCTGCGGCGTCAGGATGAGCACGGTTGTGCGTGGCTCGATTATCGCGGCTCGCAGGTGCGTGCTGTCCTGACCTACCCAGTAGTTCGTCCGACGAACGGTCGGATGCGCCCGATGGAGGGAGTTGCAGATTTATGGGTGTCAAGACTGCGAGTGAGGTGTTCTACGACCCCTACGATGTCGAACTCAACGCCGACCCGTATCCGCTGTTTCAGCGGCTCCGCGAGGAGGCGCCGTTGTCCTACAACGAACAACACAGCTTTTACGCGCTGAGCCGATTCGACGACGTGCATGCGGCGCTGAATGACCATGAGACGTTCAGCTCTGCCCGGGGCAACATTCTCGAGTTGATCAAGGCTGACATGCCGATTCCGCCCGGACTGTTTCTGATGGAGGACCCGCCCCTTCACGACATCTATCGGCAGAGCCTTTCTCGCATGTTCACACCACGCAAGATGAGCGAGGTCGAGGCCACCGCACGGCAATTCTGTGCCGAGAGCCTAGATCCGTTCGTCGGTACCGGGGGCTTTGACTTCATCGCCAATTTGGGTGCCGAGATGCCGGTGAGAGTCGTGTGCAGGCTGCTGGGAATTCCCGACGAGATGCGGCATGAGGTCCTCGACCTCGCCGAAGGTCACGTCAACACCGAAGCCGGCGGGGAAATGAAAGCCGCGTCCTCAGGGCTGGAAACAGGGCAGTTATTCGCCGACTACCTCGACTGGCGCGCTGAACACCCCTCCGACGACATTGTCACCGAATTGCTCGGCGTCGAATTCACCGACCTCGATGGCACGACACGGGGGTTGACCCGTGAGGAACTACTGATTTGCATCACGCTGGTGGCTGCGGGCGGCGCCGAGACAACGACCCGCCTAATCGGATGGGCGGGCAAGGTTTTAGCCGAGCATCCCGAGCAGCGGCGGGAGCTGGTCGCCGATCGCAGCCTGATTGCCGGCACAATCGAGGAGCTGCTGCGTTTCGAACCCCCCGCGCCACACATCGCGCGCACCCTCACACGCGATATGCCGTACTACGGGCAGCACGTGCCAGCCGGCAGCATCATGATGTTGCTCGCCGGTGCTGCGAACCGTGACCACCGGCAATTCCCACCCGATGGTGACGTCTTCAACATTCACCGTAAAGCCGGAGCCCATGTCGGCTTCGGTGTTGGCGTGCACTACTGCCTGGGAGCGTCATTAGCCCGGATGGAGGGACGCGTGGCACTCGACGAGGTGCTCAACCGCTTCCCCGAGTGGACCATCGATATGTCTGGGGCACGCATGACCACAACATCGACAGTCCGAGGCTGGGAAAGGTTGCCGGCCGTCCTTGCATGAAAACGCCGCCTCAACTTCTTCGCTCTACTGCCCAAAGTCACTGCGTGGAGTTGACTTTGGTCAACACCAGCGCCGCTTCGTTGTACGGAAACAGGCGGTAGAACACACCAGATAGCCCCGTAACGAGCGCTGCGCCCTCAGCTTTACTCAGGAGGCGGGGATTGGCGAGCGCGATACTCTTGCCGCGCTTGTGCAGCACCGCCTGTCCACTGGCGAACACATTCGTCAACCAGTCCGATTTCAGCCCGTACCCGATCAGAACGACGAAGCCGTCGTGGATGGGAAAAACCAACAGCGGCGTTCGATAACGCTTGCCTGATTTGCGTCCGACATGTTCGAGGGTCCCTTGACCGGGAAGCCATGGCGTGATCGACCGAGCCGCTGGATTGGTGACTCGACTATTGAAGTTTGCGACGGCCCTTGGCACGCGCATGGCTCCCTCATTCCCAACGAAGCTCGAAATGATCAATGTCCCAACTCATGCGGTCGCCGGCACCAGGGCGCTGATGTCCTCACCTTGAAGGAGCTTGATCGTCAGATTCAGGTCGAAATAATCGGTCCAGCGAGTGATCCTTCCATCGTCATCGACGACGAAGGTCCCCATTACCGGGATGGCCGGCTTGCGTCCGTCCGGAGCCTGGATGTAGTCCAGGCGTTCGGTGAGCACCACGGAACCCTCGGTGGCGAGGTTGACGATTTCGAACGCGTAGGCGTCCGGGAACATCGCGAACTGGGCGGCCATGTTCTCCACGATGGCGTCTGGTCCGGTGAAGGCGGGCATCCCCACATTCTGATAAACGGCCCCTTCGGCGAGGAGGGGACGCAACGCTTCGGGGTCCCGCCGCTCCATCAATGCGCAGAAGTGGCGGACGACATCGGCTGGCGAAGACATGAGTGAAATCCCTTCACGGCGAGTAGGTGAATCATCTTGAGCGGGCTGGAAACTGATACGGATTCGTCCTTCTAAGACTCAATGGTCGTGGATGATCACCCCACGGATGTTGCGGC
Organism: Mycobacterium sp. 852002-53434_SCH5985345; assembly: GCF_001667155.1. NCBI lineage: Bacteria > Bacillati > Actinomycetota > Actinomycetes > Mycobacteriales > Mycobacteriaceae > Mycobacterium > Mycobacterium sp. 852002-53434_SCH5985345. The sequence continues at coordinate 8,508 of NZ_LZIE01000010.1, read as the reverse complement.
CTGCGAGCATGTCGTCGTAGGCCTCATTGATGTCGTCGAGCTTGTACTCGGTGGTGACGGTTTCGTCGAGCAACAGCTTGCCGCTTCGATAGAGGCTTATGAGGCGAGGGATGTCGGCCCGCGGGTTGGCTTCGCCGTACAGGCTGCCCAGGAGTCGTTTTTGGAACAGCGTGAACAACGTCAGCGGCAGCGTAGGCGTCACGTCGGACATCGATGCCAGAGCGGTGACCACCACGGCACCGCCCTTCCGCACCGCATTGAGCGCGTCGTTGATCATCGCGCCTTCGAGCACGCCTGGCGTGAGGATTGCCGAGTCGGCCATGACTCCACGCGTAATCTCGCCGACTAACTGGTTTGCTTCCTCTATCGAGGTGGCGAAGTGAGTGGCTCCGAACTGAAACGCTTTGTCGCGCTTGCTAGGCTCTATATCGACGACGACGATCTGCTCCGCTCCCGCCAGCCGAGCGCCCTGAATGGCACCGCTGCCGATCCCCCCGCAGCCGACCACGAGCACCACGTCGCCGGGACTGACGTTCGCGGTATTGACGGCCGAGCCCCAGCCGGTGGTGACGCCGCAGCCGAGAAGGCATGCGCGCGATAGCGACACATCGTCGTCGATCTTGACGACGGAGGCTTCCGACAACACGCCCCATTGAGCGAAACTGCCGACGCCTGAGAGGGCTCCGATGCCCCGTCCTCTGGCGCGGCGCCGGAAGGTGCCGTCGGCCTGGACTCCCGCGAGGATGGTCGCCCCGAAGTCACAAAGGTTTTGACGCCCCGTAGCGCACCAGCGGCAGCGACCGCAGGCCGGCAGAAATGATGTCACTACGTGGTCTCCCACCGCCACATCGCGCACTCCCGGACCGACCTCTTGAACGATGCCCGCCCCTTCGTGTCCACCTATTAAGGGAAAGCTCACCCCGAACATGTCGCCGGTGCGGATGTGGTGGTCGGAATGGCACAATCCGGTGGCTTCGAATTCGACCAGAAGTTCACCGGATTGCGGCGGATCGAGTTCGATCTCTTCCACCGACCACTTCTCGTTCAGCCCCCACAGAACTGCTCCGTTGGTCTTCATGGCGACTCCTTAACGATATTTATGGCACGTTCAGGACAGTTCGCGATCGCATGGTGCGCCCGACCCTCCCATTCCGGCGGTATATCTCTGACGGTGACGAAGGCGATCCCGGCGTCGTCGATATCGAACATCTCCGGATATGTTGCGTAACAACGGCTGTGGCCCTGGCACATTTCTGCGTCGACACGAAGCTTCACCGTTCAGTCCAATCCGCCCGGTCGGGTCCCGATGACGCCCTGCTCTGTCAGTGCCGCTATCAAAGAGGCGTCGAGCCCGAGCAGCTCACCGAGGATGCTCGCATTGTGCTGCCCCAAAGTCGGCGCCGGTGACCGATACCACGTGTCAACGCTGCGGTACTTGAAGGGAATCGCCGGCACGTGATGCCGTCCCACGATGGGATGATCGAGGCTTTCGAAAAAGCCTCGTGCGGCCAGCTGAGGGTGCATCGAACCGATCCTGGCGTCTACCAAATCCGCAGCCGGAACACCATGTTTGACGAGTAACTCTGCAGCGGCTGAGGAATCGTGGTGGCCAGCCCATAGCTCGAGATGCTTATCGATCACATCATGTGCCCGCACACGCCCTTCGTGAGTGTCCAACGCGGGGTCGTTCGCCCAATCCGGTTCACACAGAGCCGACTTCAGTAGGCGCCACTGCTCGTCCGTGGCGATCGAAATCGCCAGCCACCGCTCGGTCCCCGCGCATTGATAGAGCCCTTGTGGGGCGGCGTCGCGGCTGCGATTTCCCAGTCGCGATATCAGGTTGCCACAGGCGGTGAATTCGACCACCTGCTCGGCGGCCGCGTTGAGTGCGGCCTCAACCATCGAGACTTCAATGAACGACCCGCGGTCCGTTTGATCCCGTTGCCGGAGGCCGGCGAGCATGGCGAATGCGGAGTGCATTCCTGCCAGTGGGTCACACGGGCCGCGGGGGATTCGCGGCTGGTCGTACTCGTGGCCGGTCACCCACGCCATTCCGGTCATCTGTTCCATCGTTTGCGCGAAACCCACGTTGTTGCGCCATGGTCCGTCGAGCCCGAACGCGGGCATTCGAACCATGACTATTCGAGGGTTGAGCTCACTGACGGTTTCCCACGTGATGGCGAAGTTGTCGAAGACGCGTGGGGAGAAGTTTTCAACGAGGATGTCGGAGCACTTGACAAGTCGGAACAACAGCTCCCGCCCTTGGGAGGAGGACAGGTCGAGGGTGAGTCCTCGCTTGTTGGTGTTGGTCGCCAGGTACATCCCCGACCGCTCCCACCACTCAGGCTGATTGGCGAACGCTGCCGCCGCCATCCGTGCGCCGTCAGGGTGGTGCGTCGACTCTAGGTGAATGACCTCAGCGCCCAGTGCGGCGAGAATGTGGGTGGACGAGGGGCCCGCCCACCACGCTGTCGCGTCGAGAATTCGTACGCCGTCCAGTGGAAGTCCCGGTGCACGGTCGGCAGCGGTCGCAATCCCGTTGTGGGCGGGTACTTTTGCCATTTCGCCGAGCGGAGGAGCACCGGCTGTTGGGGCGGGTCGTCGGCCATTGATCTGGTAGGGCGCCAGCGGGTGGGTGAAGCTGCCGTCGGCGTACGTGCCCCACACACCGCGCGCGGCGAACTGAGGGTGGTCCAACACGGTCTGGCCATTGTTGACTGGTGAGACGGGGATCCGCAGATCGGAGGCCAACGCGACGATCTCGTCTGTGGAACGTTGCGTCGTCCATTCCCGCACAATCTGATTCCACTCGTCCCGGCGTTCCCACCGCGTCGTGGCGAGTGCCCACGCCGGGTCATCGTCGAGCAGGTCCAGTCGGCCGATCATTGCCAGGAACGACTCGAATTGTTGGCGGGTGTTGGTGTTGAAGCCCACCCATCCGTCTGCGGTTGGTTCGATGGAAGGGATTTCAACCTGTCGGGCCGGCAGGGTCAAAGGGGGACGACCGGCCAACTCGTGGTAGAGGTCGGCGAATCCGCTGGCGCTGAGGTGACAAGTTTCCAGCAACGAGCAGTCAATGATTTCACCTGCGCCGCCGAGTTGAGCCCGACGCAATGCGCCAAGCGCCCCGACGGCGGCATAACTGGCCATGACCCATTCGAAGATTCGACCGCCCGCTTGAATGGGCGGTTGGTCCGGACGACCTCGCAACGCCAGGGTTCCGCTCTCTGCCTGGATCGTGAACTCCGTCGAGGGTCGGTCCCGGTACGGTCCGGTCAATCCGTACGGAGACAACGCCACGATCACCAGGTGTGGTGCACGCCTTAGTAGGGCCTCGCGGTCGAGTGCCCCAGGGCCGAGAGAATCGACGAACACATCGGCGGAAACGATCAGCGCCTCCAGGTCGGCCAACGAAGTGCCAACGACTGAGCGCTTGCCGGCGTTCAAGAATTTGAACAGCGCGTCGGCGTCGCTTCGATCGCCAAACGTTCTGCGGCGGAACGGATCCCCGTTTGGGGCTTCTATCTTTATGACCTCTGCTCCGAGGTCGGCGAACAACTTGGTGCAGTACGGGCCGGAGATCTCCGTCGCCCACTCGACAACACGAACCCCACGCAGAGCGTTCATCGCCTTGCGACTTCCCGCGTCAATGTCTTCGGAAGTGAGTTACTCGCGCCGATGGGTGCACACACGCCACTTCCTGTCCTCACGCTCGTGCCGGTCGACCAGGGTGTTCTGCATCCGCATTGGCTGCGGCTTGGCTGGCAACGACGCTAGCGATGGGAAACCTGAAGTGTCAAGTGTGACTCGATAACCACGGCCGCGGTGGGGCTCGTCAGGGAGCTCTTAGTCGGCCGCACGCACCTTGGGGGCCCGCTGGACCCGCCCGCCTCGCTTGGCGGGCGGCTTCATAGTTGACGTGCTTACGCCTTTGGCGAGGACCTGCGTACCCAGTTCGATCTGCGCGCGGATGTCTGACTCGCCCGTACCAAACCAGCGTGGTCCGAGGCTCGTTGTGAAGATGATGAAGTTAGCCAGCAGCTCCGCGAATAGGTCGGCGTCGACGTCGGCCCTGATCTGCCCCGCGGCTTGGTAGTGGCGAACGCCTTCGGCGATAACGGCCGTACGGCGCGCGTGATTGGGTTGCAGCACCCGCAGCGAGAAGTCCGGGTCTGACAGCGCCCGACCGGAAATGTCCCAGCCGGGAACACCGCTGTCCCGGTCATCGATCCTCAGTCTCGCAAGAAAAAGCTGCTCGATGTAGTCCTCGAAGCGGGCAGGCAGGGCCGCCACGACTTGCTCTTCGGCCTCGCTGACGAGGTCCGCGATCTGTCGAGAAACAACTTGCTCGAAGATGCCTCGCTTGTCCCCGAAGTAGTGGAACAGCATCGCCTCCGAGCAGTCGGCGCGACGGGCGATCTCCTTCGTCGCCGCGGCCGCGTATCCCGCCTCGGCAAAGACCTCAGCAGCCGCTTCAAGGAGGGCTCGTTGTTTGCCGTCCTTGTCGCGAACTCGCCGCCGCGCGCCTGTAGTCATCACACACACTTTAGCGAGCACCCTTCGACTGAGGGGAAGCTCGCATGCAAGTGGTCTCAGATAGTTATCGAGTGCGACTTGACTCTGCTCGGTCGACGATTTACTGTGCTGCCAAAGCAAATTTCGGCGTGTGCGAGAAATCCGAGGGCCGGCGCAGATGGCACATGGACGGTGGCGTGACCACGGTGTCGGCATGCGCAGTTCCGGTGTCGACGAGGACGGCACATGTTGAGCAAATCACCGGAGGAACACGCCCGGAACCTCGATCTTCGTCATGAGGATTTCAACGACCAAGACTTCCTCTACGAGGTCTACGCAGTTATGCGAGAGGCGGGACCGTTCAGTCACCAGGATGTCCCATTCCTGGGCCCGACGCCGGGGGGTGCGTGGGTCGCCACCCGCTATGACGAGTGCTACGAGATCTTGCGGGATTGGCGCACTTTTTCCAGCAAGCCCGTTGGGATGGAAGGCTCCCCGATGTCGTTCGGTGACATCGTTATCACCTTGGATCCGCCACGGCAGCAGCAGCTTCGCAAAGTTCTCAACCCGTATTTCTCTCCTGGTCGCATGAAGGACTTGGAGCCGCAGGTGCGGGCGGTCACCGACGGGCTGATCGACAACTTCATCGAATTGGGCCGCGGCGATCTCGCCGACGTCGCATGGCAGCAGCCGGGGATCGTGTTCTTCCGGTATGTACTCGGCATGCCCGTTGAGGACGTGCCGCTCTACATCGAGACAGCTGACCTAGCGATCAACGGTGAGAGCGAAGAGGTCCGAAACGGTTCGATGACGAATCTCTACCTCCGCGTACGCGAGGAGATCGACAAACGCCGTGGTCAACCGCCGCGCGACGACCTGATCGATGTCTTGCTCGCCGCCGAAATCGACGGCGAAAAACTGAGCTTCGACGACGTTGTGGCGAATGTGATGCTGCTGGTGCAGGCGGGGCTCGAAACAACATCTAGTGCAATGTCGTTCGCCTTCTTCTATCTGGGCTCTCATGCTTCGGAGCGCGACCGGCTCGTACGAGAAGCCGAGTTGTTGCCCACGGCGATAGAGGAATTCATCCGGTTCGCCGGTTCGGTCCACGGGCTGCATCGCTCAGTGGCGGAAGAGGTTGAACTAAGCGGCCAGAAGTTCTGTCCCGGCGAGACGGTCGTCGTGAACTATGCGGCGGCCAACCGCGACTCGCGCGAGTTCGACGAGCCGAACAAGTGCATTCTCGACCGACAGACCAACCGCCACCTCGGGTTCGGGGCCGGCGTCCATCGCTGCTTAGGCTCCAATCTCGCCCGGCTCGAGTTTCGGGTGGGCGTCGAGCAGACCCTGAATCGGATACCGGACTACGCCATCCCCCCTGGGGCAAAAGTCGACTTCCACGGGAACTCGGTCACTCGGGGCTACCGCGCCTTGCCGGTCGTCTTCAGCCCGGGCGCCCGCGTCGCCCAGTGAGAGGCGGCTGGCGACCGCCGATATCGTCTCGCAACCAACGTAATAGCGACATCAGGGAGGAACCCGTGGACAAGCAAGATCTTCAATGGATGATCTCCGTCGATGACCACATCATCGAGCCACCGAACCTGTGGGTCGACCGCGCATCGGCCGCCGACCGCGATCGAGTGCCACACGTCGAGCGCATCGACGGCGTTGATACGTGGGTCTACGAGCAAGCGCGCGCGTCGGTGCTTGGCATCTTGGTCGCGGCTCACCAAAGGCCGGCCGAGTATTCCCCGCTGCCAGTGAATTACGACGATATGCCCCGCGCATACTTCGACCCGGTGGCCCGCATCCCTGACATGGACGAGGATCATGTGATCGCGGGACTGAACTTTCCCTTCTTCCCCCGGTTCTGCGGTCAGATGTTCGCCCACCTCGGTGACCGCGACCTGGGGCTCAAGTGCGTGCAGGCCTACAACGACTTCGTCATCGACGAGTGGTGCGCGGCCGCGCCCGGTCGCTACATCCCGATGGTCATCGTCCCGCTGTGGGATACCAGACTGGCCGTCGAGGAGACGTTACGATGCGCCGGCAAGGGCGCGAAAGCCATTGCCTTCTCGGAGAACCTGCACCCGCTGGGATTTCCGTCCATCCACTCGGGAGCATGGGACGATTTCTTCGCGGTGGTGAACGAGACGAAGATGCCGCTGTGCACGCACATCGGATCCTCCTCGGTCAGTCCCACCACGTCGCCTGACGCACCCTTTGGGGTGCAGGCGGTCAACATCAACCTCAACCTGGCGAACTCGACCACCGACTGGCTCTTCTCGGGGAAGCTGCAGAAGTACCCCGACCTGAAGATCGTGCTGGCCGAGGGAGGTATCGGCTGGATTCCCTACCTCATCGAGCGTGCGGAACATGTCGCCGCCGACTACCAATACCTGCGCGCCAACAACTGGGCGGTTGACCCGGCAACGATGCGTTTGACCCCCGTACCCACCGACCCCGAGATTTTTCCGGAGTCACCGCGCCAGCTCTTCCGCGACCACATGTACGGCTGCTTCATCGAGGATGACTTCGGGGCGGCTAACCTCGACTCCATCGGCGTCGACAATGTGATGATTGAAACGGATTACCCGCACACCGACAGCCTGTGGCCCAATTCCCTTCAGGTGGCTCACAAGGCACTCGACGGCCGGTCCGACCTCGACAAGTACAAAGTGCTGCAGGGTAATGCTCGCCGGGTCTTCGACTTTGAGCCCGCCCCGTACCCGACGCTGACATAGTTCGTTTGATGCGGGAGTACCAGAGCTTTATCGACGGCAAGTGGTTGAGCGACAACGCGCTCGGCGTCATCGACGTCATCGATCCGGCCACCGAGGAGTTGATCGGACGAGTCGTCGACGGCGGGCCAAAGCAGGCGACCATGGCGATCGAGGCCGCCCGACGGGCTTTCGACGAAGGTCCGTGGCCGTGGATGTCGGTGCGGGAGCGCGCAAAGGTCATCAAGCGGTTCGCTGACATCCTCGACGAGCGCATAGCGGAACTTCGAGAGCTAGTCGTCGCCGAGATCGGCTCGACGAGCTTCATTACCGACCTGGTGCAGGTTGGCGGCGCCATCGAGGCCGCCCACTACTACGGCGAGTTCGTCGAACACGATGTGACGTGGGTGGAGACACCGGGCGGCCCGGTGGTGTCGCCGACCGGCCTGGGCGGCGTGACGGTGGTCCGCGAACCGGTCGGGGTGGTCGGAGTCATCACCCCGTTCAACTTTCCTTTCTCGATCAACATCCAAAAGTGCCTGGCCGCATTGGCCGTCGGCTGCACCGTGGTACTCAAGCCCCACCCGTGGACCCCAATGAACGCCCTGGAGCTGGCCAAGGTGGGAGAGGAAGCCGGCCTTCCGCCCGGGGTGTTCAACGTCGTCGTGGGCGGCGCGGACGTGGGGGAGGAGCTGTGCACCCACCGAGGCGTCGACATGATCGGATTCACCGGTTCGACAGCGACCGGTCGACGCATTCGTGAACTATCGGCGGCAACCATGAAACGCGCACAGCTGGAACTCGGCGGCAAGAGCGCGCACATCGTTCTCGACGATGTCACCGAAAGTGACGTTGCGGGAATAGGATTCGGACAGGTACTGATGCATGCCGGACAGGCGTGCACCGTCACGTCGCGACTTCTCTTGCCCGAGCACCTGCTCGACGCGTACGTCGATGGCTTGAAAGCGATGGCTCCGATGATCACGGTCGGCGACCCGCGTGATCCCACCACTGTCGTCGGGCCGCTTATCAGGGATCAGCAGCGTCAGCGAGTCGAGTCGTTGGTTCAGGCCGGGGTGGAGGAAGGCGCGTCGCTGGTGGCTGGTGGCAAACGTCCCGAACACCTCAAACGCGGCTTTTACTACGAGCCGACGGCATTCGTCGACTGCCGCAACGACATGCGCTTGTGCCAGGAAGAGGTGTTCGGGCCCGTGCTGGCGGTGATGACCTATCGCTCCGAAGACGAAGCCATCCGCATCGCTAACGACTCCAT
>NZ_LZIE01000009.1:0-596 GCF_001667155.1 Mycobacterium sp. 852002-53434_SCH5985345 | reverse complement strand
CCCCCCCCCCCCCCCCCCCCCCCCCCCCCCCCCCCCCCCCCCCCCCCCCCCCCCCCCCCCCCCCCCCCCCCCCCGCGACACCACCGCCACGTTCATGGCGTCGGGACCGCCGCGCACCGGACCGCGCAGGCCGGCGGTGCCGAACGTGAGCGGGTGGGCGAACCGCGCGGCGAGTTCCTCGGGACCGCACGCCGCGAGCTCGGCGGCCGTCGCCGGGTCGGGATCGTGTGCGATCCACTCCGCCGCGGCGATCCGCTCCTCGGGCGTCATCTCACAACCGGGCTACGACGTCGGCCAGCAGCGCGCCCATGCGGCTGGCGGACGCGGCGCCGGCGGCGAGCACCTCCGCGTGGCTCAGCGGCTCGCCGCCGATCCCGGCGGCCGGGTTGGTGACCAACGACACCCCCAGCACCTCGGCGCCGGCCGCCCGGGCCGCGATGGTCTCGTGCACGGTCGACATGCCGACCAGGTCGGCGCCCAGCATCCGCAGCATGCGCACCTCGGCGGGCGTCTCGTAGTGCGGCCCGGGCAGGCCGGCGTAGACGCCCTCGGCCAGTCCCGGGTCGCCCTGGCGGGCGAGGTCCCGCAGCCGCGGC
>NZ_LZIE01000008.1:0-4460 GCF_001667155.1 Mycobacterium sp. 852002-53434_SCH5985345 | reverse complement strand
TCCGGTGCCCACGAACCGCGCCCAGGCCAACCCGAACGCGATCAACAGGATGTCCTGCACGCCGGCGTGGAACGCCGAGGGCACCTCACCCAGCAGCTGCCGGGTGGTCTCGACATCCAGCGACACCGACAGCTGCTTGGCCGTCTCGTAGGTGTCCACGTCGGGGCGCACGGCCGGCAACAGCGCCGGAGTCGCCGCGACCTGCCGCCACGCCTCGGCCTGCTCGATCACCTCGGGCCGCTGGGCGTGCTCTTCCAGCATCGCCGTCCACCTGGCGAACGACGTCCCGGCGGCCGGCAGCGCCACCGCCTGGCCGCTGTGGTGCTGAGCCCAGGCAATGTTCAAGTCTTCCAACAGGATTCGCCACGAAACGCCGTCAACGGCCAGGTGGTGAATGATCAGCGCCAACTGGGCCGTCGATTCCGCCCACACGGCGCGGAGCATGGTCCCCGCCGCGGGGTTCAGCTGGGAGCGCGCCGCCACCAGCGTCGCGTCGGACAGCGCGTGGACGGTGTCCATGCAGGCGCCGGCATCGACCGCGCCGACGTCGGGCACCTGCATCGACCAGCCGCCGGCGCCGTCGTCGTCGACGCGCATCCGCAGCGTGGCGTGCCGGTCCAGCAGTGATTGCAGCACGACCCGCACGTCATCGCCGGTGACGCCGGCCGGCGCCTGGACCACCATGGTCTGGTTGAACTGGTCGGTCGGGCCGTCGACTTGCTGCAGCCAGCGCATGATCGGGGTGCCGACCACCGGGCCGATGCCCTCGTCGACGACGTCGTCGTCGGAGGCCACGCCGGCCACCCGGGCCAGCCGGGCCACGGTCTGCTCGACGAAAACGTCGCGCGGGCGGCACACCACGCCGGCCGCGCGGGCGCGTGCCACCACCTGCATCGACAGGATGCTGTCGCCGCCGAGGTCGAAGAACGAGTCGTCGACGCCGACCCGCTCCAGCCCGAGCACCTGGGCGTAGATGGCGGTCAGCGTCTCTTCGACGGCCGTGGTCGGCGCGCGGTATTCGCCGCTGGTCTTCTGGTACTCGGGCGCAGGCAACGCCCGCTTGTCGAGTTTGCCGTTGACCGTCAGCGGCAGCGCGTCCAGCACCACGACGGCGGCCGGAACCATGTAGCTGGGCAGCCGCTCGCCGAGCTGGGTGCGAATCACGGCCGGGTCGGCGGTCCCGGTGATGTAACCGACCAGGCGCTTGTCGCCGGGGCGGTCCTCGCGGGCGATCACCGCGGCCTGGTCGACGCCGTCCAGCCCCGCGAGGGCGGTCTGGATTTCGCCGAGTTCGATGCGGTAGCCGCGGATCTTGACCTGCTCGTCGGCGCGGCCGAGGTACTGCAGCTGGCCGTCGATGCCCCAGCGCACCAAGTCGCCGGTGCGGTACATCCGCGTCCCCGGCGCCCCGAACGGGCACGCCACAAACCGCGAGGATGTCAGGCCCGCCCGGCGCACATAGCCGGAGGCCACACCGCGGCCGGCGATGTAGAGCTCGCCGACGACGCCCTCCGGCGCCGGGCGCAACCACTTGTCGAGCACGAACAGCGCGGCGCCCGGCACGGGCGATCCGATCGTCGGCGCCCCCGACTCGGCGCTCAGCGGCGCGCTCATCGATGCGTACACCGTGCCTTCGGTCGGGCCGTAGGCGTTGATCATCACGCGGCCCGGCGCCCACCGGTCCACCACCTCGGCCGGGCAGGCCTCACCCGCCACGATCAATGCGGTCGAATCCAGCCCGTCGGGCGACAGCATCCCGACCGCCGACGGGGTCTGGCACAACACCGTGACCTTCTCCGCGACCAGCAGCGAGTGCAGCTCGTCCGGGGAGCCGGCCACCGACTCGGGCACCACCACCAGGCGCCCGCCGTGCAACAGCGGACCCCAGATCTCCCACACCGACACGTCGAAAACCAGCGAGTGCCACTGCGACCAGACGCCCGCCTGCGGCAGGTCGGCTGGCAGCGACTTCAGCAACTGGGTGACGTTCTGGTGGGTGACCGCCACACCCTTGGGGGTTCCGGTCGTGCCCGAGGTGTAGATCATGTACGCGATGTCCTCGGGGGCCGGCCCCGGCAGCCCCGAGCCGGACTGTTCGGCCACCGCGGGATCGTCGACGTCGACAACCAGCAAGTCGAACCCGTCCAGCCGCGCCCGCAACTCCGCCGTCGTGACCGCGGCGACCGGCGCCGCATCGCCGAGCATGAACTCCATCCGCGCCGCCGGGACCGCGGGGTCGATCGGCAGATAGGCCGCGCCGGTCTTGAGGACAGCCAGGATCGCCACGATCGCCTCGGCCGAGCGCGGCAGAAGCAGCGCCACGCATGCCCCCGGACGCGCGCCGTGGTCGGCCAGCAGGTGGGCCAGCCGGTTCGCGGCCTGGTCGAGCTCCTGATAGGTGAGCGTGCGGCCCTCGAACGTCAGTGCCGGAGCCTCCGGTACACGCGCGACCTGCTTGTCGAACAACGCCGGAATCGACGCAGCCCCCTTCACCGGCGCGGTCAACACCGCCCGGTTACCCCACTCGTCGAGGCGGTCGTGCTCGCCGCCATCCAGCAAGTCGATCGACAACAATCGCCGCCCTGCACCGACGGTCATGACTGCTCCTCCACATCTGCGGTCATGGCTTCCAGCACGCGCCGGAACCGCTCGATCAACCTCTCGATTCTGCCTTGGTCGAAGACTTCTGTATCGAATTCGACGCGAAGACCCAGTTCGTGACCCGGCACGGCTTGCACCGAGAGCGGATAGTGGTTGAATTCGCGGTTGGTAAAGCCCTCAATGGCCAGTTCATCGACGGCCGACAGCGCGGCGGTGTCGATCGGGTAGTTCTCGTACACGAACATGGTGTCGAATAATTGGTCATGTCCCGTTACACGATGGATCTCATTCAGCGCCAAGTGCTGGTGCTCGAGTGTGTCGTTGTAGGCGCTCTGCAGCTGATTTAGCAGGTCCGCGATCGTGGTTTCGGCGCCGATCGTCGCCCGCACCGGCACCGTGTTGATGAGCAGCCCCACCATCTGGTCGGCGCCGGTCAGCTCCGTCGGCCGCCCCGAGACCGCGGTCCCGAATGTCACGTCGTGCTGGCCGGTCAGCCACATGAGCAGCTGCGCCCAGGCGGCCTGCAGCACGGTGCTGACGGTGGTGCGGCACGAGCGGGCCAGCTCGCCCAGCGCGCGCGTGGTCTCCGCCGACACCTGGAACGAGGAGACGCCCCGCGGGCCGAGGCTCATCCGGCCAGCCGGACCGACCAGGGTGGGGGTGTCGAACCCGGCCAGCACCCGCCGCCACGCCGCCTGGGCGGCGCCGCGGTCCTGCGCGGCCAGCCACGCGACGAACTTGCGGTATTGCACCGGCGCGGGCAGCTGCACGCCGTAGTAGGCGGCGAAGATCTCCTGCAGCAGAATCGGCTTGGACCAGCCGTCGAGCACGATGTGGTGGTTGGTCAGCACGAACCGGTGCCGGTTGTCGGCGGTGCGGATCAGCGCGGCCCGGAACGGCGGGCGGTCCGCCAGGTCGCACACCGCGGCACGTTCGGCGGCGCAGACCTGCTGGATCTGCTCCTCGGGTTCGGCATCTTGGGCGTCGAGTTCGACGTAATGCCACGACAGCGCCGGCTCGGCCGACAGGACCTGCACCGGCTCACCGAAGTCTTCGACGAAGTGCGCCACCACATTGGGATGCCGCTTGATCATGGTGTGCACCGCGTCGCGCAGCCGGTGCGGGTCGAGGGCACCGTTCACGCTGATGTCGAGCTGCACGGCGTACAGGTCTTCGCTTCCGTGCGCGCTGCCGGTGTGGAAGAGGAGCCCCTGCTGCAACGGGGTCAACGGCAACACGTCGGCGACCGGGTAGCGCTGGCACAGCTCGTCGATGTCCCGCTGGGTCAGCCGCGCGGGCGCGAGGTCCGACGGGGTCAACCCGCCGCCACCGTTGCGGACGTGGCTGCAGATGCCGCTCAGGGCGTCGAACCACAGCTCGCTCAGCCGGCCGACCTGGCCCTCATCGAGCGCCGAGCGCGCCCAGGTCCAGTTGGCCTGCAGCAGCGGACCCGCGGCGGTGTCCAGCGTGCCGGCGTTGAGCTCGACGGTGTGCGGCAAGGGCATGGGCACCGCCGTCGCCGCGCCGGCCGACGCCAGGCTGTCCTGGTCGAGCCGCCACAACTCGCTGGACAGGTCGCCCGCGCCGCCGAGGCGCCCGAGGTAGTTGAACCCGATCACCGGGTCCGACCCGTCCATGTCGACGTCGGGGTTCAGATAGCGCAGCAGCCCGTAGGTCAGCGTGTCCGGCAGGGCGCGCAGCTGTTCCTTGGCGTCCTTGACCAGTGCGCCCAACTCGGCCTCGCCGGCGACGACATGTCCCCAGGACAGGCCGCCGACCGTGAGCGCGACGGGGTACTTGGTGGTGAACCAGCCCACCGTGCGGGACAGGTCGACGTGCGGGCCCAGTTCCTCGTGGCG